>NZ_JAAVJL010000001.1:1500000-1800000 GCF_012863495.1 Pseudanabaena yagii GIHE-NHR1 | reverse complement strand
GGATTAATCACACACTAGAAAAAATCAATGAGATAAAAACACTAATTTATGAAAATATAATCCTAAGATTACTTGGATATATTGTTTTAGTTGTTTCTACCATTTTCATATCCATCGTTATAGCTCTTGTCAATACATATAAACTATTTCAAAAATCTAAAGATTATATCCTCAGCTATATCTCAAATTACAAATTTTGGCATGGATTAGCAATAATTAGTTTTTGTGCAACCATCACATTCCTAGTTTCTTATTCCATAAGTGGCAATTTAGATGGAAGAAGTGGTGCAATGTTCTATATGCAAGCTGAAGCCTTGTTACAAGGTAGAACTAATCTTGATGTAACTTGGACTCTCGATCTAATTCCATTTGATGGCAAGCTATTTCTAGCAATCCCACCCTTAAATGGCTTTTTGATGTTACCATTTGTCCATTTTTTTGGTGGAAGATTTACAGAAACAGTCTTTTCTCTAGTTTTGTATTTTCTTCTAATTATTGTTCAGTTTATCTATGTGGAAAAATTTGCATCATCACAAAAAAATAGTCAACGTAGACTACTATTTATCTTTTTAACATTAGGAACCATGATTTTCCCTTGTGCAGTAATAGCTTCATCTTGGTTCAATGCTGTATTGGGTAGTTGTTTATTTCTTTCTTTAGCTTGGATTACTCTTTATTATGCTCAAGGATTAAAACAAGATATATTTGCCATTACTTTACTAGCGATCGCTTCAATTGGGCGATTTCATTTAGCAGTAATTTTTCCAGCCTTTATTCTCAAAGCTTGGTTTAGTCGTTATGCAGGGAATATTAAAGCACTAGTTGCCTTATGTGTCCCAGCCGTTATGTTTATTATTTTTGTAGCTTGGTGGAACTGGGTGCGTTTTGGCAGTCCATTTTCGATTAAGTATGAAGAACTTCTCTATGCAGATTTTTTCAAGGAAAATATTCAGAAGTATGGATTCCGTAATTTAATCTATATTTTCCCAAATATATACCACGGCATTATTGCTATCCCCAAACTAGTTACTCAATTTCCTTTTTTCAAGATTGATGATATGGGTAATGGTATTTTGGCAATTAGTCCTTTATTCATCTATATTCTGAGGGATAAAAATAGAAGTGATTCTTGGAAAAATTTTGCTTGGTTATGTATGGCAATTATTGCAGTACCTATATTCACGCATTGTTCAACTGGTTGGCAGCAATTTGGCTATCGTTACTTTTTAGATTTCTTTCCATTTGCCTCTTTTCTATTGCTGAAATCTAGGGTTAATCCTACCCACTTACTTCCACTCACCTGCATCCTAATTTCCCTTTGGTTTAATATGTTTGGTGCAGTTCTATTCCTAAATCCCGAACTATTTGGCGCTCAATCTTAAAGTTTAAAGCGCTATAAAATTTCTTATGTCTAAACTTGATATTTCTAAGTTTAAACTCCATAAATATCCATGTCCCATATGTGGTGGAGCAAATTATAAAAAACTATATTCGATACAGGGTTTTGATATTGTGAGATGCTCGGCATGTAGCATGTCATTTGTTAATCCTAGAATTAGTAATAACTATCTCTTTGATATTTATCGTCATGAATATTTTCATCGTAAACAAGATGGATATAATGACTATGAAAGTATTGCTAATTTAAGAATTAAAACCTTTGAGAAATGGTATAGAGATCTTGATCCATACTGCATAAATAAAGGAATCGCTCTAGATATTGGTTGTGCCGCAGGATATTTTCTTGATGTTTTACAAGAACATCAATGGCAGGTCGAGGGAATAGAACTGGAGCATCGTATGTATGATTTGCTTATTCAGAAGGGATATACCATCAGTAATGAACCTCTAGAATATTTCACTGCCGCACATCAATACGATCTGATCACGATGTTTGATGTAATTGAACATTTGCCTGAGTTACAGAAGGATTTTGCGAAAATTAGTAGTTTACTTTCAGATCAAGGTATTCTTGCAATTTCCACACCTAATATCGAGAGTCTCCAATATAGAATTTTTAGAAGACGATGGTTTCAGTTTAAGCCTGTGGAACACTTATATTACTTTTCTCCTTCAACATTAAAACGACTGGCACAAGATCATGGGCTACGGGTAGAAGTGATGAAAAGATCTGGTCAATACTCAAATATACCCTTTATTGTCGATAGACTAGAGCATTATGGATTTTATAATCTGGCAAGATTATTTAGTCTGATTGTTAAATTATTTGGTTTGGACAATCTGAATTGGTATGCTGATACTGGAAGTATATTTGTTATTCTTCGTAAAGTTGAGTGAACTAAAAATGTAATTAGAAATGTAATAAGAATGTAAATAATGATCACATTACAAAGGTTTCTATTTCTCTCAAAAAATATATTTAATAGGGGAATTGGGTTAGAGGAGAATAATGAGAAATCTCATGTTGCGGTAATGGATGGTTTACGGGGAATTGCCATTCTACTAGTATTTATTTTTCATGTTTGGCAACTATCTTGGCTGGACTTTACAACAGTATTGAATAGTCCTGTATATATAAACTTTATCGCCCGCTTTGGATTTCTGGGAGTTGAAGCCTTCTTTTTTATCAGTGGATTCTGTCTCTTTTATCCCCATGCGCGCCATTGCTTCGAGCAGTATCCTTTGGCTTCATGGCAAGACTATGCACGTAAACGAGCCTTAAAAATTTTGCCGTCCTATTTGTTGGCAATCCTGTTAGTTCTGGTCTTGTTTGAGTGGGAATTTCCTAAAGAGCAATTGTCTTGGCATTTAATCTCTCATTTCCTCTTTATCCACAATCTTTTCCCTGAAACCCATTACTCGATTAATGGAGTATTTTGGTCTTTAGCCGTGGAGGTACAGTTTTATCTGATCTTTCCTGTAATTGCAAAATTTTTTCGTGCTAGACCTCTACTGATTACGGGCTTGATGACAGGTATTACGATCGCCTATCGTCAATATATTGTGACAACGCAACATGGTAGCGGAATGTTAACCCCATACCTCAGCCAGTTGCCTGCTTTTTTAGATTTATTTGCGGCGGGAATGTTAACTGCCTATATTTTGGTGTGGCTACGTAATTACGAAAATATCAAGCGTTATATGCCATTCTTTTCGATAATTATGCTTTTAGGCTTGACGGTCTTTGTTTTGCTGATCAGAGATGTGGGTACAATGGCAAAGATGCATGATGGCATGATCCTGTGGCAAGCCCGCTATCGATCGCTGATCGGCATATCGCTAATGCTTGCGGCGATCGGAGGACATTTTGCTAATCCTTGGATGCAAAAGATTTTGAATAATCGCTTTTTAGCATTTTTCTCGTTGATTTCTTATAACCTATACATCTGGCATCAGTTTATTGCGGCAAAATTATTTAATGCCCGTTTCCCTGAGCCAATAACGCCTGATCCGCATGATGATCCGCAGTGGCAAGTAGCCTTTACGATCTTTACTATGGGCTTAGCAATTGTGATTGCGACCTTGCTCACTCTATTTTGGGAACGTCCTTTTTTACGTCAGAAACTTAACTTTTTGCAGGCGAACCAACGTGAATAAAAAACTGCTGATTGGTATCTTTGCTCTGACTGTAGTTAGTGGCTGGATTACCTTTACCCATATTGATGGACTGAACCAGATTCAAGATATTGTCCAAGATGCGGGGATTTGGGGCTATGTCATTTTTGTGATTGCCTATGCGATCGCCACTTTACTGATTTTGCCTGTGACCGCTTTTAATATCGCAGGTGGAGCACTCTATGGCAATGTCGAAGGACTATTACTGACATCCCTAGGAGCCTTACTTTCAGCATTACTGGGTTTTATATTGGCGCGATCGCTGAAGTTTAGCGCCGATGATGAGCGTTGGGCAAAGATTAGCCAAAATCTTGTGGCTGGTGGTATTGCCTACTCCTTTGCAGCAAGACTATTGCCGATCATTCCCTATGGAGTGGTGAGTTTTGCCGCAGGATTGAGTCCAATCAAGCGTCGCGATTATTTACTCGGGACTTTACTGGGTACGCCATTGGGAATTGCTCCCTTTGTGTTTTTGGGGAGTACAGGGGTACAAATGGGAACTAGTCATGATGTGTTACCTTTATTGGCTAGTAGCATGGGGCTAGCGGTACTGATTGTAGTGGGTACGTGGTACAAATCCAGCCAAAACTGATCCCAAATTACAGCGCTCAGCGCTCAAACCCAAACTAAGAAACTTTTAAAAAAGTGTTGCTTTGCAACACTTTTTTAAAAGTTTCTTAGGGTTCGTTTAATCCAAAAAACTTTGTGGGTTCTACAGAAAGATTATGCAAAATTTAGAGAATAGCCTCAGTAAGGATATTGATAGTATTGAGCAAAGCCGATCGCAAGGATGGGATTGGTATTTGGTCGCGGGAAGTTTAGGGATTTTGGCGATCGCCTTATTTCTCCATTTTTGGCAGCTAGGTACAATCCCCTATCCTGTATTTGATGAATCTCTATTTGGTCAATATGCCAAGGAGTATCTAGAGGGAAATCCCACTTGGGAAGGGCATCCACCACTCGGCAAATACTTCATCATGTTGGGGATTTTGCTATTTGGGCAGAATGAAATTGGCTTCCGCTTTTGGGATGCGAGCTTTGGTTCGATCCTGCCCCTATTGGTAATTGGGTTAGTCTATCGCCTCACTGCCAAACGCAATTTTGCACTCCTTGCAGGTTTATTTGTATTTAGTGATGGTTTATTTTTAGTCGAGTCGCGTTTAGCCTTACTCAATATCTTTTTAGTTTCCTTTGGATTAGTTTCCCAAATGTTTTTGGTGTCAGGTTTAGCTCATCAAGGCAAATTACGCACCCTATTACTCTGTTTTGCTGGACTGATGTTGGGGGCGGCGGCTTCGGTGAAATGGAATGGCTTAGGATTTAGTCTATTGGTATTTTTATTGCTGTTGCTTGTAGGTGCGATCGCTAAATTCTTCCCACAGCAACTCTCTAAACTAGGTGTTCTGGCTGAAATTACCAAACTACATTGGTGGCAATATCCACTATGTTTTGTGGTGATGCCGATCGCTTTTTATTTAATCCAGTGGCTTCCTTTATTTATATTGAATCCGGGAGTACCCTCTGGCGAAAATATCTGGCAATCAATAAGTGCATTTCCCCACTTTCTCGTGGCAATCCATCAACATATTCTCTGGTGGCATTCCACTGACATTGTCACCAGCATTGACCCTGCTCATCCTGCCCACCCCTATTGCTCATCAGCAATTTCTTGGGCAGTTTTAGCGAGACCAGTGGGTTACTATTTCCAAAATAGCAATGCATATTTTGCAGTAATCCAAGGCTTGGGTAATCCTCTGCTGTGGTGGTTCTCAACCTTAGCGATCGTTGGTATCACACTTGGCTCCATTGTGCCAAAATTACAGAAATCCACGAATATTGGCAGCAACAACTATCTACTATTAGGATATTTTGCAAATTATGTCCCTTGGCTTATCGTCAAGCGCTGCCTCTTCCTATACCACTATATGTCTGCGTCAATTTTTAGCTTTATCGCCCTCGCATGGATAGTTTATCAACTGCTAGAACAAAAGGGGAAACTCCGTTATCTCGGCTATGGCATTATTGTCACAGTTGTAATCAGCCAGCTCTTCTTTCTGCCACTTTGGTTGGGGCTTCCCATCCTCCCCAAAGATTTCTATCAGCGCATTTGGTTTATGCCAGACAGTTGGTCAGGTTTTAACTGGATTTGAGCCGAGTCCCGACAGGATTGCTTGAGTTGCCAACATTCCCAAAACATCTTGAGAATAACTTTGATATTCGCACCTGTGGCAACACCAAATTTGCGTGGGAAATGCTGCACGGGTAACTCGATAATTGGTGCAATATTCTGTAATTGCTGTAACTTCACCAGAAACTCAGCGCTAAATAAAGCACCATCGGATTTGATCGGTTTTACGGCTTGATAAATGTTGCGGGGAAATAGTTTAAAGGCACAGTCAATATCTTTGACCTTCAGTCCGAGCACCCATTGAATGAATAGGTGATACAGCCAAGCATTAAGCGATCGCACAAATACATCCGCCCGTTTCGCCCGATAGCCAATCACGATCTGTGAGGTCTGAGAGTTGTCGATATATGGCATAAACCGATCCAGATCGCTAATGGCAAATTGACCATCCCCATCGGTCAAGAAAATATATTCATTTACCGCTTGATCAAAGCCACTGCGTAAAGCTGAGCCATAGCCCAAGTTGCGAGGATGGTTAATTAAGCGAATCCTTGCATTTTGTGAGCATAACTGGTTAACGATCGCTTTAGTTGCATCGGTGGAGCCATCATTCACCACTATAATTTCGTAGGGAATTTGCCGATCGCTTAAATAATCAACAGCGTTGGCAATCACCCGACCAATATTTTCCGCCTCATTATAAGCAGGCAGTACTACAGACAGAGATAGAGAATGGGTCATAGGTGCATAGCTCATAGTGCTAACTGTTTGCTTGGCAATGGTTGCGATCGGAATGTGTGGGAGAGAAGCACTAAAAACAAAATTATGTTTAAGGCACTCATTGAGTAGATTAAGCCCTGAAAGAACATTTCAGGGATGGTATTAAATAAAGCTTCATGGTTATAGCGCAGATAAACATAACCCACATTTACGGCTCCCGTCAGGGTAAAGCCCCAGTAGAGCCATTGCACGATGGGAAATATCGCTAAAGCGATCGCCAAAAAAGCTAATCCATACAACATGTAACGTTCGTGCATTCGCGTCGGCAACATAAAGAATCCGATCAATAATGTGGCAACGGCGATCGCCTGAGTCTCAAAATGACGCTGTTGATAGAGAAATATCCCCAACCACACCAAGAGGATTCCCAAAAAGGCTAGACCAATTACCTTATAACTAATTCCCAAAAATTGCGTATAGTCCCGTTCCCAGTTTGCCCATCCCCAGATATTAAAGGCATTGACTGAGGCAAAGTCATAATAATTCGCTGTGCTTTCTAAGCGTTGATAGAGTAATACAAATGGCGTAGCCAAACCATATGCTTTCACTCCATAAAATGGCAAGATCATTAGCCAAATTAGGGTTAATCCACCCAAGGCGATCGCCACCCATTTCCACCAAGCTTGGCGAAACCATTGGGACAACAATAAAAATGGAGCGAGAAATAATCCTTGCGGTTTCATAATCACCATCACCGCAATTAATAGTCCTGACCTCACCAGATAATTTTGTTGAATTAAATAAAAAGCTCCTAGCATCAAAAAAATCATCACCTCATCTACCTGCCCCCATATCGCCGACACAAATAGCATCAAGGGGTTAAAGGCATAGATGAGCGCAACCTGATAAGCCCTGTCTACCGTGGTGTGAGGCTTGAGGATTTGAGCAATTAACCACGCTGCGCCAATATCCGCCAATATAGGTGGTAACTTAATCATCGCCATCAGTAATAACCCATCGCGATGACTCAGAGTTGGATCAAAAACCTGATAAATCTTGCCGATCAGCCACAGCACATAGAGATAGGCAGGCGGATAGTCACAGTTGGAGTAACCATAAAAATTGGCTAAACCTTGCTGGACTAAATCTAGTGACCAAGCCTTAAAGAGATTCATGTCAATCCAAAAGGCTATAGGAAAACTAATTAATACTAGATGTAAAACTAAGGCGATCGCTAATCCTAGATAAAATCTTGGCGCATCTAATTTGAAAGGGGATTGAGCCATATTGGTCATTGGTGGCTCAGAAAGCTGAGCAGCATCTTGTCACTAGACAAGTAATATAGCAAAACCCCAAAGGGAAAGGCGGCGCTTCTTGCCGTCTTTCCTTTTTAGTTCAAGATTGTCTAAAAGGATTGCTGTAGTCACAAAATCAAAATATTTGCAACTTTTACAACTTGCTTGGGTAATATATTTCAGTCAGGTTGGTAGAAACTTTTATGTCCGACTCTAAGCAAAGCCGCAAACTCAATCGTTTTTTTGCCGAATTTCTCGCCAAGATTAGAAAATGGTTAAATAAAATCGGCAGCCCAATTCGGATTAGTCGTCGCTTTATTCGTCTATTGCTCAATGGCAGTAGTGGCAAAAAACGTAAAGCGGGCGGTTTCATCTTGCCAACTGTGACCATGGTGACTCTAGTTACCACCTTGCTGGTGGTATCGACAGTTGCGCGATCAACTGATCGCGCTCGCGAAGCATCAAACACTAGAGTCGAACAAGTTTATCGCAGCGCTAATACCGCCATTCTTGATCGCGCTAGGGCAAAAATTAGCGCGCTCCTCGAAGATCCCACACTCCCCGGCGGTACTCCACCTGAATCTTCACTCTATCAGGCAATTACTCAGGACAATGGTAACTACACCTTTGCCGATGAGGTACGTTTGCAACTTGCCGACCCCGCAGCAAACGCATCTAGTACTGCGGTTGACTGGTTCCCATTGGGAACATCCCTCCTTTCTAATAATGATGTTGTCAGTACTGCTTGGAAGTTCCCAGTTGACACTGATAGCAATGGCAAATATGACTCCTTTGCTATTTACAGCATTCTCTTCCGTTCCACACCACGCGATAGCGTTACTAACCTCAATACTCGTGCAGTAAGCCCGATCGAAGTCCGCACTCCTCCAATGGATAATGGGGTTTTAAGTGGTGCTTGTGTGAGTGCTGCTACCACTGGAGCTAGTACCACTGAAGGTTGGGTCACAACATCGGATAATATTCTCAAAAAGAGTTTCTTTGTTTATGCGCTTACAGTTCCAATTACAACACCGCTTAACGATGCCAGTAGTCCATTAACGGTAGCAGAACAATCAAGTGGTAACTTTGAAGTCTATAGTGGTAATCCCTCTTTTAGTGCTCTCGAATTGCAACAAGACCGTGGACGATCGCCTCAAAATAACAACGCGGTCTGGTTTGAAGGCGACTTGGAATTATCCCGTGCTGCTCAGTTTGACTTAAATGGTAGAATCTACACCGCAGGCAACCTCATGCTAGCGGTTGAAACCACTCCCATCCGTCTGTTTCAGGTTAGTAGCCCCTTCTCCTGCTATTACAAGGAAGAAAATAGCAAAATCATCGTAGGAGGCAATCTTGTTGAAGGTGATGCACTAGTTAGTGACAACTCCCTCAGTAATGATACTGCCAATGGAAATATTTCTACAGTTGCAGTACACTTGTTCCGAGGATCGGGGGTAGATCCTACTGGTGGTAATGCAAGTACGCTCATTGGTACGAATACTGGTTCTGGACTGGGACAAATCAAACTAGTCAATAATACGACGCAAAGCTTAGCAGATAATGATTCAAATCGTGGGCGTGATGTAGCTTTTAATGACTTTGCTTATAATGTCCGAGTGCAGAAGCTAGTTGACTTGGCAGATGCCACATTTTCCTCAACAGCTAATGTCGTTACGGCTGGGTTATCCTCATACGCAACAATTACAGACAAAAATGTTCTCACCAACGATCCCCTCTCTGTCAAGTTAGATATTGTTTCCCGTATTAAGGATGAAGGCTTAACTACACAGGCTGACTTTAGAACGGCTCGTCTAAAAGCTCTAGATGCCTATTTCAGACTAAGGACTCGTAAAGTTCCATTTAGAGAAGTTCCATATGGAGCTGCGACTAGTGTTATCTATGGCGGAATCACACCAACCCTTACTAATATTACGACAACTAGTGGAAATGAATGGCAGCCTCCTTTGGAATGGATGATTCCGGCCTATACCAATACCACTACAATTACCTCAACAACACAAGCAGATATTGACGCTGGCAAGGCTTTACGTAGAGGATCTTCTAATGCAACACCAGCCTCCCCCCAAAGCCCTGTCATCAAAATTGGAGACTTGACCTTAGCTCAAACTACGGCTGCATCAATTGCTGCTCTTCCTGCAACCAAGCCCGAAGATGAGAAAGTTAATTATGAGCAGTTCTTAGGCGATCGCGTTTTAGTGGGGAATAACCTACCTGCGTTGTGGCTCAAGAATGATAGTGGCATCAATCGCTATGTTGCAAATACTGAGCCTTACTACCTCACGACTGATAGTTCCGTTTTTTGGAATGGAACTGAAACTGCGGCAGCTACTCCCAATTCTGCTCGGTATCGTTTTACTCAAGCCAGTTCACTCAAGTCTTTGGGGGTATCTGATCGTGGTGGTTTCTGGGAACTCAATGCTGCTGATAACCCTGGAGTTGATGCTACTGGTAAATCTACTCCTACCGCAGTACCCGTTAGTGGTGGACTTAGAGTAGTTACTGGTGCTGGGGTCTACAGCCGCAAACCAACTCAAACATTTTTACCCGCACCACCTGCTCTTCTCGATAATCCCGTTACTGCTAATGACACAGCTGAACCCGATCCTCGTTACAGATTGAATGAGTCGAATTTCACTGTGGTGTGGAGTGATGCGATGCCCATGACTGGCTCCGTGAAGTTGGACACTTCCGTTACTCCAAATGTCTACCGCCCTTGGAACTGGACAGCAGGTCGCTGGGCTAATAGTTCAGATGCAGCAACTGTAACTATCGATGCTCTTGGTAATACTGCGTCTAATCCTGATAATCGTCAGGGTGATTTACAGATGCGAGCAACTGCGGTCTATCACTACAAAACCTCAACCTATGACCCATCTGCTCCTGCTACCTATCAAACACCGATCGCCTGTGTCAGTAGCTACTACGATCCAACTAACTCTGTAACTGCTCTCGATAAAATCACTCAAGGTACTTCTGGAGGGCGCTCGAATAATGGATATGCCTATCCAGTAGGTACTACTGCTGCTGGCATCACTAGTGGAATTACGTTTAATAGTTCCACTGGATTATTTACAGTAGCAACTGGTGGAGATGATCCTTCTTCAACCTCTGCTTCTTTAGCAGCACGATTGTCCTATCAAGCTAACTTGATGTTCCCCAATGGCAGATTTGTGAATGAGCCTTTGCGGAATGCGTTGATTAAGGTTGCTGCAAGCCAAACACTGACATTGCAAGATCAGTCCGCTATGGACTCAACACTTTGCTCCTTACAGATCCTTGATGGAACTCTCTCAAGGAGTACATCGGCTTTCCCAAACTTTGCCGTTAAGGAAGCTGCATTCTTGGACGGTCGCGAAGTCAAGGCTCTCAATCAAGATGAATCCTTGACAGGTTCACGTCCCGATCTCTATGACCTCGAAATAGAACAGCGACAACCGCTAGAGATTCGGGTGACAGATCTGGATATGGACATCCTGCGAGGGCAAACTATCTCTGGCACTACTAACAATAGCTCTAATGGTTTGGCTACTGATTATTTACTGCCCTATAGTGGTGTTGTCTATGCAACTCGTGATGATGCATTACCAGATCTAAGCTATTTTTCTGGCAATCCCACAAAGATGAGCGACAGAAAATCACTTAGTTCGACTGATTTTGTTCTTGATCCAACACGCCGCCCTAATGGAATTCGTCTGGTTAATGGGCAGCGTCTCTGGCGTGGTACAGGAACCGCACAACCAAACTACAGCACAGCAACTCAAGGCGAAAAGGGCTTGATTTTAGTCTCTAATGAGCCTGTATATGTCAAGGGTGACTTTAATCTACATACAAAAGAGGAATTTACAACAGCGCTAGCTTCGGATTGGAGTAACTTCTATACAAGGGCTGCAAGCACACTTGATCCTAACTTTGCCTATCGTCCGGGACAGGCTCTAGCGACTGCTGGTGATGAATGGCGACCTGCGACCGTAATCTCTGATGGTATTACGGTACAGTCTGGTAGCTTTAACGACGGATATCGCAATCTAGGTGACTATGACCTTCGTAACAATCGCAATACATCAACTACTGTTGGTTGGGAAAATCGGAGCTTAACGACTAAATTAACCAGTCAAACCGTTGGTTTGGGTAGTAGCGCTTTGGCGGAACGTCAAGATTTCCCTGTGATCAAACGCCTCAGTATGGGCTTCTTGAACAATAATTTTGTCACTAGCTCGAACTGGCTGCCTGATGCTACTGTGGCAGATGCAATCTCCAATCCTAGTATGAGTACTGGGTTCCCCGACTATACAGAGATGGGTGGTGCAAGTACTGCATCTGATGTCAGTTCAAATCTCTGGGTAGGTAATACATCGACGGCTAATAGTTCCTTATCAAATAGTTATCTATCCAATGGAGTTACGCCTGTACAGCGCCGCGTGATTTTTGGGGAATATGGCATGGAGATATGCCGTAAGGTTCCTGCGTCGGAATGTACTTTTAGTGATTGGGTTAAGGATGGAGCAGGTACTACAGCTCTAGCGAATGCTGCTGGAACCGCGGCAACGCCGACTACTGCGCCTCGATATATTGATCCTGCGGATGAGCGTTTCCCTCGTCGTCTCTCATTCTTGCGCTATGACGATATCTATAAGGATGGTAACGAAGCGCTAATTATGGCGGCAGGTGCTTGTCCTGCCCTAAATAACTGGTGGCCGATGCCTATCGGGGTTGTCCGAGGCAATGCCTCTGCAACCGCAGCAACCGCATCTACTGCTGGTTATACCTATCCTAAGGTTCTAGGTGGACTCATCACGCCTTTTAGTAATGCGAACTCTTCAGCATATGGTAATGTCGGTTGCCCTGCGGCGAAACCTATAATCGGGTTTGAGAGGGCTACCGATATTCAAGATGCTGAGGGCAGAAGAATTTATAATTTGCCCCAGTTTCCTGCTGATAATGCTGCTGGCGATCCTCTCATTGCAGTTGCAGCAACAGGACTTGGTAGTAAAACTAATGGAGATTTCCAAAATCCACCTCTGCGACAAGGCGACAATATCCCAACTGCTTATCCTGCAGCGACTACGCTAAATACAACAGCCTCCGACTATGTGAAGACTGCTGCCTATGCCCCGATCGCTACTAGTGGCAACCTCCCAGCACCTTTCTTTGATAATCGTCCATCTACCAATGCTGTTGGTGCGAATCCAACTCCATCGTGGCAGGCTCCTTCTACTCCCTATCGAAATGTTGTCCGTCAGTTTCCTCTTGCTACTGGTGGAACATCTAATGAAACTACAGGTAGTAATGTCAATCCCAATGATGGAGAAGGAAATACAGCATCTAATCCTCCAAGCAACCTGACATTTAGCAATAACGCAGTTTATCGTCCATATACCTTTGCAGTTGTGGTTACTAACCCTAATACTGCGAATAACTACGCCAATCTTTCAGCTACTAATCCAATGACTGTAGAAATCTCTACAGAAGATCCTCTACTTACTACCTTACCCACAGCAGCAAATTCTGCCAATGGTAAATCTCAACGGGCGAAACGGGGAGCATATCTCGGTACGGGCGCAACAGGATTGCTACCTCAAGTCAAAAATACTCGTTCGGCTGGAGCTAACTTCAATCCGCCTTTTACAGCTTTAAATGGAATTGGTGATGAAGAGAATCCACCTTCTGATCGCAGTGAAACCTCTGGCGTAGACTATCTCTCGACAATCTATAAATGGAACGGCACAACTTGGGTTCCTGCGGACTACGCTAGCACCATTGCCACGCCTCCTAGTACAGGTGTTGCAGGCGCAACACAGGTACTCAAGTTCCCTGATGCCACAAATCCACATTGTACAGCGACGACTCTTGCCGCTGGTAGCTGCTGGCAATGGGTTACCGTCTTGGTTGTACGAGACAGTGCTGATGAGGAACAAGAAAGATTCCGCGTTAAGCTTGCAAATCCGAATACTGCGGTCACAGGTGCAACCTTAAGAACTACAACTGCTAATACAGCTACAAATAGCACCTACGATTATCGTTGGGTTGTCATTGATAATGACGATACTCCTACCGCATTTGGTACTGCAACACCAACACCAACACCAACACCAACACCGACACCAATCCCAACACCGACACCAACACCAAAACCCGTCACCCCAACACCAGTACCTACACCTACACCTACACCTACACCAGTACCTACACCTACACCGAAGCCAACACCAACGCCAGCACCAACGCCAGTACCTACACCTACACCAATCCCAACACCGACACCAACACCAAAACCCGTCACCCCAACACCAGTACCTACACCTACACCTACACCGAAGCCAACACCAACACCAACGCCAACACCAGTACCAATTGGTCCTGGAACTTTATTCCCACCCAAGACATTTAGTCATGGTCGTTTACCATTCTCGGCAATCATGCCACGCATACCTACGTCAGGTTCGATAGCTGCTGCCTATCCCGCCGCACCTGTGGGTGGAACTAACTATCCTTTCCCTTCTTTCCCTGCAAATAGTTACTCATTTACTCCCGGTTCTAACATCAATAGCGTTTGGGGTGTGCCTACGGCTAGTCAATTCCCTGACATTGCACCTGCTCAAGCTCCTTTGCTGCCTTCTGGTACTACTGGCTATAATGCTAATACTGAGAACGGACAAATTCCGATGCTCCCTGGTATGGAAGATTTAATTCCTCAAAGGGTAGCGCGATCGCTATGGTATAGAACGACTACTGCAAATAATCAACCAACAGGCGATAGTGCCGATGTGGAATATGGTAAGTCTAAAGACTTATTTATCTACAACACTAGCTATGACTCAACCGTAGCCAATCCCGCAGCATCAGGTGCTACATTCAATACCAATCAGCCTGCGCCATTAATCCTGCCCTCGACAGTTTGTATTGATACAGCAACAGGTTTAGTTGACAAAACCTGTGCTAGCACTCCAAGTACGACTATTACTACTGCAAATGCCTCATACCTCAGCCTCAATGCACCAGTCAACAATATATTCCCCAGTGGCACTAATCAACCTGCATCTTCATTTACGGTGTGCGGGGTCACTGGTAATTCCAGAAGATATCAAGCCTATGAGCAACGTGGAACTTCTTTAGGGGCTGACATTACAGGTAGTTCTTGTCCAACTACAGTGGGTAATCCACGTCAGGCGATCGTGACTTTTGCCTCTGGTTTAAGTGCAACAAACTTCACTACTGGTCAAGCCGTATCTCTAAGTGGTACTGCTCCGAATTTCACAGTGAATGCAGCTAGCAGTACTCAAGTAAATGTCCTAGATTTGACGGCAGCCAACTTCACCTCCTTACTAAATTCGACCCTCACATTAAGTGCCAATGGTAATCCCGATCCTACCTTCGTACTTCGTGCACCTAACTCTGATGTGACCATTGATGGTCTGTATGTCAAGTTGAAAGGTGTTGATCCCAATAAGGTATTTTGGCTATTCCCTAAAACTGGCCCCACGGCTCTGACAATTGGGCGATCAGCAGCAACTATTGCAAGTAGCGGTCAAAACAGTAACCCAACTGTATTAGTTGGTAACTTCATCGGTACGATGCCTGCTACTGGTGGTACAAAGGCTGACTCCACAGGGCTAAACATTGGTCCTACCTATGATGGTAAAGGAGTTGCGATTAGAAGTGCGCGATTCCTTGGCTTTAGGGCAGTTACGGTTGCTACAGCTCAATCTTCTGCGGAGTTGACTGCTGCACCTGCTTCGCCACCTGCTGCTGCTGCGATCGGTGTTGACTCTACTGCCACAATCACCGCAATGACTACGGTCGATCAACCAATTGTGGTTCCAGTTCTCCAACTGCACTCACCAATCACGGCAACAGTTCCCACAACCTCTCTCTCAACAATGCCTCAGTTAGGGTCTGTAAACAAATACACTGGTGGTATTAATGGTGTACCAACTACTACCGATGGTATTGGACAATGGACACAGAGAGCGAGTGCAACCAAGGTTAACATCTACTTCGTGGCTGGTAATACACCTTCGCGCTCCTATGTCCCCTACACCACATCAGCAACAGCGGTTTCTGCTGGAGTTCCCATCTTTACGGCTGAGACAGGTGGAGGATTACACAACTTTGTCAGATTTATGGAGAACTGGAGAGGACAGACCTTAAATATTTCAGGTGGATTCATCCAAAACACCCGAAGTGTCTTTGCTACTGCACCTTTCTCATCTACGGCTCCTTACACCAGCCTGTCATTGTCTGGATGTTATAGTGGCTTGACTTATGCAACTCGTAACACCTGTATTGAGACCAGTAGCGATATGCAGACTTGGTTTACCAATCCCAATGCAGTTAGCGATCCTCTAAGCAACTTCTCGAAGTACTACCAGTCCGCTACAGTGCAATCAGTTCCTTTCTATGCACCACCAGTTAGAAAATGGGGATTTGATGTTGGCTTGCTAGTACAACAGCCTGACTTGTTTGCACAACGATTCTCGCAAGCATTGCCTAATCCCAATGAGTTCTTTAGAGAAGCACCTAAAACCGATCCTTGGGTACAAACAATGCTCTGTGCCTTGCAACCTGCACCAGCATCGCTTAATACAAATAATCCTGCAACCTCTAGCGATCCTAAGGCAATTAACTCAGGCTACGCACAACGATTAGGTACAAAACCACCAAACTACACAGCCTATGCTTTAGGTAAGAATGAAAGGGCTTCTGCGGGTTGCACAGCAACATCTCCATCCTTGACTTATAATCCTGCTAGCTAGTAATGATTGTTAAAGATGCTATTTTTACAAAGTTTGTAGAAATAGCATCTTTGCAATTTTTAGGAAATATTTGGGTAATACTTTATTAGCGTAGAATCTAAGGCAAATTTGACAGACTGGTATTAACTACTCCTCATTTAAGGTGATCCACTATGCGAAAAATAAATACTCGTTTATTCCTGATCAAGTATTTAATGTCGAATCAATCAGGGTTTTCGCTACTAGAAGCGTTGATGGCTGTAGTGGTGGTCAGTATTCTCATGACTGCAATTTTGCCGATGATCGTTTTGTCAACAGCAACGAGAGTCAATTCAAGACGAGTTGACTTAGCTACTCAAGCTGCTCGTGGTTATATTGATGGGGTACGTTCTGGTGCAATCAACATTATTGATCCAACACCCGCTTTCCCAACAGTATTCATTAACAACAATAGTGTAGACTCTGCACGCAATCAGTATTTTCAAAGTGTAGCTGCACCAAGTAGTTCTAATATTGCGAGTTTGAATGGGATTCAAGGAATCAAGGTTGATACTAATAGCAATGGCTTCAGCGTTACTGATTCACAAGACTTAGTGGTTCAACCAATGAGAACTGGTGGTTCAGATTTGGCAACACAAGGTTTTTATATGCAGGTACGAGTATATCGGGCTGATGCATTTACACAGGACAGTTCAGGTAATTTGAATGGAATTCAATCAGGGCTAACATTGCAAACTGGCAACAATGAGGCTCTTTGTCCAAATGGTCGCAGAGTTATTACTAGTACAGGTGGCGGAAAAGATTGTCCTTTAGTAGTGATGAAGGTTGATATTAATCCATCGACAAGTACGATGAGCCAGATTAAGAGTCGTTTATAAATATGACTACTGTATTTAAGCCTGTATATGTAAGCGTAAGCTTTTCTGGAATATCTTTAATCATAACTTCTATCCTAATTCTCCCGTACTGCCATGATATTCTCAATTCACAAACTATTCAGGACTAATCGTTCTCATCAGAAATTCCAACGCGATCGCTTTGGACGATTGATGTTTGAGTTAAAGATATTTTTTAAACGCTTGATTGCTAGGTTATTTGCAGTAGGTGATCGCATGAGTGCGAGGGTAAAAGGTTTTACTTTAATCGAACTGCTGATGTCGATGTTAATAGCATCGGTAATTATCAGTACTTTGCTTGCCTTTACGGTCAACATTATGGAAACTGATCGCAAAGAACAAGCAAAAGTAGAATCGCAGTCGGACGTACAAGCTGCCCTCAACTATATTGCTGATGATATGCAGGAAGCTGTCTATATCTATGATGCTGACAGCTTAAATACGGTTAGCCCAAATGGTATCCAAGATCAACTTCCAACTTTTACCAGCAGCACCCCTATTTTAGTGTTCTGGAAACGAAAGTACTATGCTCCTACAGATGATGTGTATGTAAATGCAGGAAAAACAATCACAAAAAAAGTAGGGTGTTTGGAGTATGGCACAACTACAACTAATGGAACATGTGACCCTAATGCGCCAATTGGTTCTGGACGATATGCTTATTCTCTGGTTGCATACTATGTGATGTATGGCTCAGACTCAAACTTCTCAAATGCAGTAAGATTAGGTCGATGGGAACTAAATGATGGCATCCGTTCATCTTGCCAATCGAGTGATATTACTACCTGTAGTGATCCAAAACCATATGCTCGGATCGATGTTACACCACCAACAGCGATCGCAGGCTCTAGTATGGTCAACTATTGGTCTGTTCCCGATCAAGGTTTTGCACCATTTGCATCTACTGGTGGTACGGTAGATGCCCTGATGAATAAGTGGACTAGAGCTACTGCTGGTTTTGCATCTACTAATACGCCAACGGTTTTGATTGATTACCTTGATGACTCGCCTTACTCTGCTGATCAAGATGATGGAACTTTAGGCAGCAATACACCAGCAGGCAATCCAGCAGTTGTTATTCCAATCAGAGCAAATGTCGCAGGCACTCCTTCAACTAATCCTGACTGCTACAAAGAAGATGTTGGTACTGGCAATGGTGGTTCGATTAATACCGCTGCTTCCTTAAGAGTTCCTAGTACTTTTACTGGTATTCCTAGTAGTTTTTATGTATGCGTGAACCCAACTCAAAACGTTGCAAGAATCTATTTAAGGGGAAATACACTTGCAAGATTGAGACCTAACCAAACTGAAAGTCAAAGAAGGGTTTTTGATTCTACATATCTGTCAACGGGTAATATTAGAGCATTTGGTCGCGGCAGGGTCTACACTCAGTAGCCTTGATGAAGTCTGTCATGTTGCCACAGGTCAAATGACAGACTTTAATTCTTGTAGCATTAGATCTTTAAGGAGGTATGCAAATGCTGTGGCTATCTAAAAAGCGAAATAATCAAAAATTATTACGGTGGATATTATTACGAAATCGCGATCACGGATTTACGTTGATTGAGGTTCTAGTTGTTATGGTGATTGTCGGTGTCTTATCGGCGATCGTTGCTCCTGGATGGCTGGGTTTTGTAAATAACAATCGACTCAGCGCTTCTCAAAGCCGCGTATTTAGCACAATAAAAGATGCTCAAGCTGTAGCTAAGCGCAGTGGTACTACAGTTGATTTTAAAATTGGCAATGACCCTACTAATGGGGCTTATGTAGTAACTAGTAGATCACAAGCTCAATATTTAGAGCAAGGCGTACAGGTTCTATCGGTTACAAAAAGTGGTACATCATGCAGTCTTTCTTCTACAATCCCATTAACAATTACATTTAGCGCCCAAGGAGTCCCCACCACTGTCAATAATTGTTCTAATTTTACTGATTATCCACTTAAAATCACTTTAAATGTTGCTAATACTCCTAATCGTAAAAGATGCACCTCAATAACTACGATTCTAGGTTCTATGAAATCAGGAGCAGATACTGATTGTCCTTAATAAATATTTTAGGTACAAATATTTTAGATACAAATAAACTGATAATTTGTTAAACTGCCAATTGTCAGATAATTGCATCTAAAAATCACAAAATACTATGTTGTGGGCTATAAGAAGATATCGCCAAAGGAAACGCGATCGCTATAGTAAAAATCTTGGTTTTACACTGATTGAAATCTTAGTAGTTCTGACTATCATTAGTGTCCTTGCGGCGATCGCTGCGCCATCATGGTTAGGCTTTGTTAGCAATCAAAGATTAAACGCTGCCCAAAGTCGAGCCTATAGCGTGATGCGCTTAGCTCAGAGCAATGCCAAACGTAGCAACACTATGTGGCAAGCAACTTTTAGAAATACGCCCAATGTTTCCCAATATGCTGTGCACCAAGCACCTACTTCAACGACCAATCAAGCTTACTGGGATAGTCTACCTTGGCAAAATTTTGATGATGGGGTGCGAATTGTTGATGATACAGAACCCCAGCCACGGACAACCTTAACAAAGCTGACGGCAATTCCTGAACCTGATGTATATCGTGTGCAGTTTACATCTCAGGGGAATCCTAATGGTCTTGGGGAATTAGGTCGCATTACCTTTGCTGCAAGAATTGGCGATCGCAAAAAATGTGTGATTATTTCCACCTTACTCGGTTCATTACGCCAAGCTGAAAGTTCAGGATGCAATCAGACTTAGAGCTAAAGAAAGAGATAAAGACATCACTAAGTGATGTCTTTATCTCTTTCTGGGCTTAGGAATAACTGTTTCAATGGGTAAGTCTTCACTGAGTAAATAAGTAACTGCTTTTTCACTGAGGAGCATGGCTTTGGAAAGCAGTGATCGCGCAGTGCTATATTCAGGCAAATACAGTTTCAGGATTTTGTGTTTAATTAAGGGGGATTGAAGCGCAAATTTACCTCTAGCATTACGCCATTCAGCATCGGAGCGACAAAATAGGCGCAGGGCTAGATCCACTGTGGGTTGTCGGCAATTGATATCGTCATTATTTAAAAAAGTATAGAGTCTTTCATAGCGACGACTGATTTCGGGAGCAAGACAGAGAATCAGTAAATCACGCTCAAAATGACCTAGCTCAAGGCGATCGCATAGGGTGGGAATCGCTAAGCTAATATTTTGATGACGACTTGCCTCAAGGCGATCGCCATAGCGTCCGAGGGGATGCTGATTTTGAGGAGTTTGTGGCGGAACAAGGCTGCCGCCTTTGGAAGGATCGATCGCCATAAAGCCTTTCCACCAATGACTGGTCGAGCGATCGACGGGTGACTTGGCAACGCGATCAATTTCTTGATTGCTCTGACGTTGTTTTGATAGCGATCGCATCAATACGCGATCGAGCCAAGCCAGTTCCGCCTTGAGATATGACCAGTTATCGGCAAAAGGCTGTGCATCAGGAAAAGTGGGAACTTCACCTGTTTCCGCAATCATGCTATGCCTCGACGTAAAGTTCCACGAATGAATACACCTACGAATATACCGAAGCTCAGTAAAGCGATCGCAGTATTCAGAATGGTCATATTTCCCCAAGGTGCAGTGAAAACGACGCTATCCCATGACCATACGCTGTGGCTATAGACATAACGGATTGGCTCGATTGCCCAAGATAGGGGATTGAGGCTAGCGATCCATTGCAACCAAGTGGGCATGAAACCAAGGGGCGCGAGGGCAGTACTGGAAAACAGCAAAGGTAAATTGACTAAGAAAATAAACGCTAGCATTTCTTGGTGTCCGGGCATGGCAAAGGCAAGCCCAAGACTCAACATTGTGAAGTCCACAATTAAGAGAATTAAGATTAATGCCATTACGGCTAATCCGCTAATACTGGGAAAACCTGCTCCCATTAAGCCACTGACAGAAACGATCGCGATCGTTTGCACCATGCTCAAGGCAATGATAAAAACTGCGGAAGCGGCAATGATCGAAAATCGAGATATGAGGGGAGCAACTAAGATGCGATTGAGGAACCCAAATTCGCGATCGAACAGCATTGGCAATCCTGAGTTAAGAGCACTGCTAAAAGCAGTAAAGACAATGATCCCCGCCGCTAAAAACTGGACATAGGTTTGACCATCACCAACTAGCCCCTTAGGCAAACCACTAAACAATGCTCCAAACAAGAGTAACCACATCAGAGGTTGCAATACACCTGCGATCAATGTCGTGGGGCGGCGGCGTAGTTGAATGAATAGTCTTTTGGTTAGCGCTGAAACCTCTTGCCAAAATTCGGCGGCACTGGAATTAGGAGATTCGATTAATTCTTGGTTTGTAAGGGTTTGAGTCATAGTTTCTTCAGACAATTTAGCCACTTTAACTATGATAACTCTAATCAAATCGGTATAGGCGACGCTTCGCGTCGCCTATACTTTATAGCGTTTACCCACCTAGTGAAGTATAGGTTTGTTTCCCCGCCGAAGGCGGGGAAACAAACCTATTTACCTCGCTTGCTTGAAAAGCGCTATATACCAAAACTAAAAATGGCATAGCCATTTTTAGTTTTGAAAACCTTTACTAGGTTTGGGTTTTAATTCACGAAAGTGTGACAACACTTTCGTGAGTTGGTATTACTTATATCTGCTTCAGCTCATTGGCAAGCTTGCCTACCATGTCCTTGGCTCCACCAAAGAGCATCATTGTTTTTTGCTGATAGAACAGATCATTCTCTACGCCAGCAAAACCTGCACTCATACCGCGTTTAATCACGATCGCATTTTTAGCACGATCCACTTCCAGAATAGGCATTCCGTAAATAGGACTAGCTTGATTAGTCCGTGCCGCAGGATTAACCACATCGTTAGCACCGATAATCAAAACGACATCAGTATTCTCAAACTGTGTATTGATATCATCCATGTCATAGAGTTGCGAATAGGGAACATTTGCTTCAGCGAGTAACACATTCATATGTCCGGGCATCCGTCCTGCCACAGGATGAATCGCAAACTTCACTTCTACGCCTTTGCGTTCGAGCATATCGGACAATTCGCGGACAGCGTGCTGGGCTTGGGCAACTGCCATACCATAACCGGGGACGATGACGACCGATCGCGCATAGCCCAACATCATCGCGCATTCTTCGGGATCGATGGTTTTGACGCTCTTATTGGCATTGTCACCTGCATCACCACTAGTAGCAACGGGGGAACCAAAGCCACTAAATAGCACATTGGTGAGGGTGCGGTTCATGGCTTTGCACATGATCTGGGTGAGGATTAAACCTGATGCACCAACTAATGCGCCCGAAATAATCAACACATTGTTCATCACCACAAAACCTGCTGCACTGGCGGCAACCCCTGAAAGGGAGTTAAGCAGCGAGATCACCACGGGCATATCACCGCCACCGATGGGGATCACAAACAGCACACCGACGAGGAGGGAAACGACATTAATCCCAATGAAGCCCGCAAGATCGGCAGGATTGATAATTAAGAGGATCGAACCAAAGACAAAGGCAGCTAATAGGAGAATGTTGATAGTCTGCTGATAGGCAAAGCGAATCGGTGCACCCTTAATGATCCCCTGTAATTTAGCAAAGGCAACCATACTTCCTGTAAAGGTAATATTGCCGATGAGGATGCTGATGATAATCGATAGGTTATCGGCTAGGGCAAGGGTTTGCCCATGACTGATGACTTGCCAATATGCTCCCACGGCAACTAAAGAAGAAGCTAAACCACCTAATCCATTCAGTAACCCGACCATCTGTGGCATATCGGTCATGGCGACTTTATAGGCAATCAGCGCACCAATGACGGAACCGATCACGATCGCCACTAAAATCAAGCCATAGCTTAAAACTTGTTTATCGAGTAATGTTGCCACGACCGCCAGTAACATAGCGATCGCTCCTAGCAAATTGCCCTGACGCGCAGTGGCTGGTGATCCCATCTGTTTGAGACCGACGATAAAGAGTGAGGCTGCAACTAGGTAAGTTAACTGAATCCCAGTTGGTATGTAGTTCGAGATATTCTCTAACATCGCAATTTATGCCTCTTTCTTCTTGAACATTTGCAACATGCGATCAGTGACTAGAAAGCCGCCGACAACGTTGATGGTGGCGCAGACCACTGAGATTAGTCCGAGAACTACGGAGAGATTGGGATTTACATCGCTACCTGCGACGATGAGAGCGCCAATGACCGAGATTCCTGAAATGGCATTGGAACCTGACATTAGCGGTGTATGCAATGTTGGTGGAACCTTGTTAATTACTTCAAATCCTGCAAAGGAAGCAAGTACAAAGACAAATAGAGCGCTAATTAATGATTCATTCATAGTTTTTTGATTCCCCTTCTCCCTTAGAGAAAGGGGCTAGGAAGGGCTAGGCGGTAACTGCTAATTGTGATAGAGCATCTTTCACGCGCTGATTGAGAATTTCGCCAGCGTGGGTAATGCAAGTACTGCTGATAATGTCATCAGCAAAATCAAGATGCAGTTCGCCTTTCTTAATTAAATGGTTGAGAAGATTGAGTAAATTCTTCGCGTATTTCTGAGAAGCATGGATGGGCATCGTTGCAGGCAAATTAATTGGCGAGATGATGGTTACACCGTGGGAAATCACATCCTTTCCTGCAACCGTTCCTTCGCAATTACCACCCTGCTCACCTGCAAGATCAACGATAATCGAACCGCGCCGCATTTGCGAAATCATGGCTTCCGTCAACATCATAGGCGCTTTGCGTCCAGGGACTTGGGCAGTGGTGATCACAATATCTGCTTCCTTGATGTGTTTAGCTAAAACCACCTGAGCATGATGCTTTGCCGCCTCAGAAATCTCCTTAGCATAGCCACCTGCGGCTGTAGTATCTTCTTGCAAAATTACATCAATAAACTTTGCACCGAGGCTTTGAACTTCCTCCCGCACCGCAGGACGGATATCGTAAGCTTCGACTTGAGCGCCGAGACGACGGGCTGTAGCGATCGCCTGAAGTCCTGCCACCCCTGCACCCAAAACCACGACCTTAGCAGGCGGGATCGTGCCTGCGGCGGTGGTTAGCATCGGTAAGTATTTCGGTAAGGCGGCGGCGGCGAGGAGTACTGCCTTGTAACCTGCGATCGATGCTTGCGAAGAGAGCGCATCCATACTTTGGGCGCGACTACTGCGGGGGATCATCTCCATACTCAGAGCGGTGACTCCTTGATGGGCAAGGCGGCGAATGAGTTCGGGTCTTCCTAATGGATTGAGAAAGCCGATGGTGATTTGTCCTTGTTTGAACATACTCACTTCTTCTTCGCGGGGTGCTCCCACCTTAAGCAGAATATCTGATTCGTTAATGAGAGTGCTTTTATCGGTAATAATCTTGGCTCCTGCTTCTGTATAGGCAGAATCCGCGAAAAAGGATAATTCACCAGCATGACTCTCGACAAAGACTTCTAAACCATTTTTGGTCAAGCGACTAACAACTTCAGGAATTAGCGCGACTCTACGTTCACCAAATTCTATTTCTTTGATAACGCCTATCTTCATTCATGCACCTTAATTCACGTATGTTCAATTTCTGCACTCAACAGAACATCACATCCTTATAGATGGATTACTCTCAAATCTGTTGAAAGTGGTCATAATATAAACATTTATTTAAGGATGCTCTATGTTGGTCTAAGCGATTCTTTAGGAAATCTTTACTATCTTAACGAAAATAACGAGAAAATACTTAACTTTTATAAACAAGCGTATCAATATATAACGGGATCAACTCTTTAAAGTTTTATATATTGAGCGATCGCCTATTTCTCTATCCAAAATTTAAACAGGCGATCGCTCCTCAATTCCTTATCTTTGCGGTGAAACGCACCCTGAAAGAAATCACCAATAACTTATCCAAACTCAACAACGAAGTAGAGCATCTTGGGTTGCCTAATTTCTTTGGCTAAAAGCATACAACTTTAACAGACTTATAGGTTAGGTATACAGTAAGCGTCATCGGTTTTAGAATACTATCATGAAGAAAAAAGACTGATGAGCAGTTCGATGGATGCAAGTATTAGGTCTAATCAGTTTTACTAGCATTTTCAATTAATTAATTTCTTTATGATTTTGGGATTAGAGCGCAGTGATTCTGCAAGAAGAGCAAATCCAGATGCTACACCTTGATTGGTTATGCAACTATAAAAATTTTCAGAAGAAGCTAAAACAAATAAATCGATTAATACTTCTAAATTTAGGGTATATTGGTCTGTCGCTTTAAACTCGTGCAATGGCAGTCCAGCCATGTCTGGAACATTATGAATGACAACTAGTTTACTGCCCCAAAATTCCTTGGCATACTGTTGGCAATTGAAGTCATCTGTGCATACAACAACTTTACTATTGATTTTGTCTTTTAATTTATCAAAAAAATATTTATAGTCTGTTGTATAATCAGTGTTTCTAATATGAATTGAGTCGTATCTGCCAAGATTTTCAATGATATGCTTTATTTTATGTTTGATATCTTGCTTTAATTGTAAGAGTGCTAAAGTTTTAATTGAGTAGTCTCCACCACCACATTGTTCATGGAGTAATACACTTTCATCATAATGTGCGTTAAAATCAAATGTTAACGGATTTCTTGTTTCTTTATCTACAAAATTCATGATAGAGCTATCCCAATCTGCCTCATAAGAATCAAGTTTATGAGTTAAACATTCGGGGAAGCATGAACTATCGTTGCATAATTTTTTGATAGGTGAACCAAAATTAAATACTTTACTAGGTTCAAAATAATTACCTAAACAATCATGCAAACCAGATAGACTAGTATCAACCCATAAATCTCTATTACTTTTTATTGCATAAATCCTACATTTTTCTATCTGACAGAGCATATCATTCAACCCACCCCTAGGTCGGCAGAAAACTATTTTACCTGTACGGTGAGGATGCCAATAAATAATCTTAAGTATAAGCTCTTTAATTTGGTTTATTATTGTTAACTTCATTTGCCATTTTAAATTCGAGTCTAAATAGTGATTTAATTGCTAGATCTAATTATAGTATTAGGCAGAAAATTCAGCTTAATTTGATTATATGGCATACAAACTAAAATTTGACTGTCAGACGATATGGCCTATATGGAATTTTATATAGAAAGTTTCTGACTCAGATAGCATTTTGAGGTGAATAGAAGGAAAGTTTCTGCCTAGTAAGTTAAAATCGCTTAAATTGGTGTGTTAGGCAGAAATTTTCGTGTATTACTTAACTATATAAACCCGATGAAATTGTACGAAAAAAGGCAATTTGAGTCAAAACCCAGCTATTTTTTAAATTTTGGTACATAGACAATCAATAAGGATGATTTTACGCTTGGAATTTAGCCACGGTTTTAGCAATCTCCTTCAATGCCTTAGCCGATGCGGAATCAGGATGAGCTAAGAAAATTGTCACACCGCGATCTCTTACCTAACAGTGATCGCGTTAACATAGGGATGATAGAAAAATTGTGTTCATCATTCCCGATACATAGATGAAAAGTCACATTAAACTTTAGCAAAACATCAAGTCATTTATTCGGTCAAACCTAGAAGGCGGCTATGTTGCCAAATGCTTGGAAATATCAGTAGTTACACAGGGAAACACCTTAGATGAAGTTGTTGAAAATCTCATCGAAGCCGTTGGCTTACACCTAGAAAGCGAAAATCCTTAAGACTTCGGCTTGGTCGCAAATCCATCAATTTTCGACACCTTTGAGCTACAACCAGAATATGTCAAAGCTTAAACGTCTCTCTGGTGCAGATGCAACTATTCCTAACCATCGCGAATTAGCCACAGGCACTTGTCAATCAATCTTTCGACAAGCTACCCGCTATATTCTCGAATCAGAGCTATTTCCTTACTTTTATGAATAAACTAGCGTAAGTTCGGGTTAATCTCCAAAAAGTTAAGACATAATCTGAAATTACCCCGAACTGAATTTTAGTTATCTTGTTCTTGGATTTTAGCCGCGATCGCTTTAGCGATATCCCTTAATGCCTTAGCCGAAGCAGACTCAGGATGACCTAAGACAATTGGCACACCGCGATCGCCACCTTCACGCAGACTAATTTCTAGAGGCACACAACCGAGCAGCTCCACACCAAGCTCATCGGATGCCTTCTTACCACCACCTGAACCAAAAATATCGTATTGCTTATCAGGTTGATCGGGTGGAATGAAATAGCTCATATTTTCGACAATACCTAAAACAGGAATGCCCATATTCTCAAACATCTTCAATCCTTTACGCGAATCCAAGAGCGAGACAGTTTGTGGAGTAGTTACGATCACCGCTCCTGCCAATGGTACGGACTGGGTAAGGGTTAACTGCGCGTCACCAGTACCGGGGGGCATATCCACAATTAAATAATCTAGTTCGCCCCAATTTGCCTGATAGAGAAACTGACGAATTACACCATTGAGCATCGGTCCCCGCCACACTACGGGCTGATCCTTCGCAATCAAAAATGCCATCGAGATGGTTTTCACACCATAGTTAAAGGCTGGCTCAACTACATCTGCACCATTTTCTGCTTTAACCACCTTTACTTGTGCAGCTTCTACCCCAAGCATCAGTGGCACATTTGGTCCATAAATATCCGCATCAAGTAGCCCTACCTTTGCGCCCATATCCGCAAGCGCAACTGCTACATTGACGGCTACCGAGGTTTTCCCGACACCACCTTTTCCACTAGAGATCGCCAAAATATGTTTTACGCCTTCGATTCCTTGTAGCGCATTGGTTGGTGGTACTGGCGTGGCAACAGCAGGACTATTCGCAATTACCTTCACCCAGACATCGGTAACTGTTGCGATTGCCTTAATGGCATTTTTACATTCTTGGATTAACGGGTCGCGTTTAGGGCTATTGGGATCATTTAACAAAAGCGTAAAGCTGACCACCCCATTGGACTTAATGGCGATATCTCTCACCATATCCAGTTCGATAATGCTTTTTTGGCGATCGGGATCGATGATTGGTGTTAATACGTCCTTTATCGCTTGCAAATCATGTAAATCAGCCATAGATTTAGAAAGTTCAAAAATTAAAAAATTTGCTTAATACTGCCAAGATTTCATTAAAGCCCAAATAAGAGCCAAAGTTATCGATAAAGATTTATGCTTATGATGAAATATTCTCTTACAGCATTTATTTAGTATTCCGCGCCCCTCAATTATCTCAATCAATAAATATCTAGGTCAGGAAATAAATCCATGAGTAATGAAGTAAAAGTTATACAACCTTCAGGAAGACTTGATGTCACAACTGCGGCTGAGTTTCGTCGTCAAGTTAACGATATTGCCTTAGCCTCAAATTCTCCCAAATATTTATTAGTTGATCTGCAAGAGATCTCTTTTATGGATAGTTCGGGGCTAGGCGCTCTCGTGTCTGCCTTAAAGTCAATTCGTAACAGCAATGGGGAGATGGTAATTTGTGGTGCCAATGATCAAGTGCAAATGCTATTTGAACTAACCAGCATGACCAAGATTTTTAAAATTTATCCAACAATCGATGAATTCAATGCGACCTTAAGTTAGGACAGGCTGAGCATAAGAAATAGCATAAAAAAAGCAGTGCTAAGCACTGCTTTTTTCGACTAAAAAATCAAGGCTAGTGCTTAGCACTAGCCTTGATTTTTTAAACTTCAGCCGTAGCTTCTACTGCTTCAGCAACAACTTCTTCAGGAATTTCAGGCTCTTCCATAGCATCAGGAACTTCATAATCATCATCTACTGGAGGCAAAGGAATTTCCATTACCGCAGGAGGAGCATTTAGCTGTTCGCGATATTTCGCAGCCATTTCTTCTGCCTTAGCGTAAACCAGTTGAGGATCCTTGACCATATCACCAGGTTCAGCTTCGAGTTGCTTGGTGGAGAGAGAAATCCGTCCACGCTCTGCATCGAGATCGATGATCATGACCTTCACTTCGTCATTGACGTTGAAGACGTTATGAGGAGTTTCGATATGCTCGTGGGAGATTTCGGAAATGTGCAACAAGCCGCTAACACCACCGATATCGATGAATGCACCGTAGGGCTTGATACCACGTACTACTCCAATAACGACTTCGCCAACTTCGAGCTTGTTCATCTTGCGCTCGACAAGAGCACGACGATGGCTAAGGACAAGACGGTTACGGTCTTCGTCTACTTCTAAAAACTTGAGTGGCAATTCTTCGCCAACCAACTCTTCCTTGGGTTTGCGGGTGCTGATATGAGATCCAGGGATGAATCCACGTAGACCTTCGATTCTGACTAGAGCACCACCACGGTTGGTTGCGAAAATAAGCGATCGCACAGTTGCGTCTTCTGCTTGCAACTGACGGACACGTTCCCATGCTCTCATGTACTCGATGCGGCGAATCGAAAGAGTTAATTGTCCTTCTTCGTTTTCGTCGGCGAGAATGAAAAACTCACGGGTTTCATTGTTCTGCAAAACTTCTTCAGGCTGGTCAACTCGGTTGATCGACATCTCCTGAATGGGGATGTACGCTGCTGTTTTTGCGCCAATGTCAATAAGTGCGCCCCTAGGCTCAATGCTGAATACCGTACCTGCAACAATGTCGCCGGGGCTAAAGTGATAATCGTACTTATCTAAGAGTTTGGCAAAATCTTCATGTGTAAAGCCGACATTGGTGGTAGCAGTTTTTGTCCGATTGACCATAACTAAATTTATCCTTGTTCCTGTTCTCCTTGAGATTTTTTTGTTTCCTCCCGGAAATGTAAGAGCAGCAAGCCTTGCAGCCTGTTGCGGTTTACATCCTATGTCTATATTTGGTGTTCCTAGCAAGAGAGTTCTAGTTCAACCTATAGTCATAGGTTTTTAATTATAGCGTAGTTCAGCTTTATCGCAAAAGTACTAGCAAATATTTTTTTACTTTTATTGCTTGAATTTCTTGATTTGGCTGCGAAAGGGGGATAAGTAGGTGGGCATAATTAAAAACCAGAACCAAGACCTGTGGCGCACGCTGCGCGTGCGCCACAGGTCTTGGGGTTTTATATTTAATTGCGCCCACCTACTTATCTAATTAGCATGCGACTCGAAAGAAGTTATAAAATCTTATTTAGATAGTATTAATTGAGGCTAGCCATACCATGTATGAGCCAATTCATCCGAAATCGCCCCTTGAGACGATGCCCACAATGTACGATTTGCCAAGTGAGTTGGTAGGAGAATCTGGTTTGCCCGACGAATTTCATATAATCCAAGCGGATTTACTAACTGAAACCTGCAAACCAGTGGGTTACGCTTCAGAAGAAATATTATTGGCAACCGATCTCAATCTTTATTACGATCCTCGACATACTAGTTGGTACAAACGACCCGACTGGTACATGGTTCTAGGAGTACCAAGGGCTAATGAGCAGAACGAGCTAAGACTGAGCTATTTAATTTGGCAAGAGGGAGTAACGCCTTTTTTAGTCGTAGAGCTACTATCCCCTGGCACGGAAGATGAAGATTTAGGTCAAAGACTGAGAGAAGTGAATCAACCACCCAGAAAATGGGAGGTGTATGAACGTATTTTGCGAGTGCCTTACTATGTTGTTTACGATCGCTACGAAAATAATCTACGTGCCTTCGAGCTTTCGGTTAACGGTTATAAGCCAATTACCCTGACTGAGCAACGCTTTTGGATACCCAGTTTGGGATTAGGGTTAGGACTATGGCAAGGGGTGTATCAGGAAACTAAAGGGCTATGGCTGCGCTGGTATGACCAAACTAGCTGGATTCCAACCTTGGCTGAGAGGGCTGAAGCTGAGAGTCAAAGGGCTGAAGCTGAGAGTCAAAGGGCGAATAGATTGGCGGCTTATTTGCGATCGCAAGGCATTGATCCTGATAATTTGCCAAGCTAACTTGTCAGTTTCTTATAGGATTCAACCACCTAGCCTTTGCAACTTCACCATAAAAAAACCATCCATATCATGTTCATGGGGTAGGACTTTTACCCAACCGCGATCGCTGGCAAAATGTGCCGCAGGATTATCGGCACTTGGTGGCACAATTTGCCAATCGGGATGATTGATTAAAAACTGGGTAATTACTTCTTCATTTTCAGCAGGATGGATCGTGCAAGTGCTGTAGACAATTACGCCTTCGGGTTTGACCCATTGAATAGCACTTTCGAGAATCTCAGCTTGAGTTTTGGCTAATTTATAAGGCTCATCAGGGGTTTGTCGCCAACGGGCATCGGCATGACGGTGCAATGTGCCTAAGCCAGAGCAAGGCACATCTAATAAGACGCGATCGCATTTGCCTTCTGGAATACCTGCAAACTCACGGGCATCAATCTCAAGGGTTTCCACATTAGTGATCCCTAAACGAGCGGTATTTTGATCAACTTTTTTGAGACGGTTTGCAAGACGATCGAGGGCATAAACTTTGCCCGTATTTTTGAGGCGATCGCTAATATGCGTAGTCTTGCCACCGGGGGCAGCACAGGCATCAATAATAATTTCATTGGGCTGTGGATCTAATAGATAGGTAACTAACTGAGCGCTAGCATCCTGAACCGACCACCAACCATCTTTAAATTTGGGCAATTGACTGACATCACCCGCACCTTGACCCACACGGATACCGTCAGGAAGGTGGGGAATCGGCTCGACAGGAATTTTTGCTTCGGCAAACGCTGCTAATACTTGATCCCTTGTCGCATGGAGCAGATTTACCCGCAAATCGAGATGGGGCGTTTGATTAAACCAATTGCAAATATTTGCGATCGCTTCTTGACCAAATTCTTTTTGCCATAGCTCGATTAGCCATTCGGGGTAACTATAAAAGCTAGCGGGATCGCTAATATTGGCGAGGATATCTTCCTTCTCCTTGGCTCGGAGTATGGATCGCATGATCCCATTCGTAAATCCAGATAATCCCGTTAAATTATTTTCTTTAGCTAGCTCCACCGTCGTATGCACAATGGCTGAGGGCTTAATGCGATCGAGAAAACATAGCTGGTACACACCTATCTGTAGAATTATTAATAGATCTGGTGGTAATTTTGTGGTTGGTTTTTGTGAGAAGTTTTGCAAAACCGCTTGCAGGGTTTTTTGGCGGCGCGTACATCCATAAACTAACTCAGTGATCAGACGGCGATCGCTTTCTGGGAGAATTATGTTATTCTGGCGCGCACGTGAGAGCGTACAGTCCAGCGCAACATCAGCATATGCATTTCGTCTTTGAATGAGGCGGAGAGCTTCTAAAGCAATCTGTCGAGAGTTCTTACTCGTCATCGGCAATTTATAAAGTCAAGTTAAAGGGCTATTTCCAAAGCTATTTAATGAAGCTATCTAAATAATTGATGGCAGAATTCAAGAATTAGAAAAATTCAATGATTGCACAGTAGACAAATGCAGCCATTATTTGGTATCTAAGAGCGTAGATCGAGGTGGTTATTAATCATCTGTTACAAAGCTGTAAAAAAACTACAAAACGGCTTCATATTTCGAGAAGGATTTGGTGATTATTGTGGGTGTGAGGAGCGGCAATGGTTGATACTGGTGTAAGAGTTAGGAGAGCAAAATTCCCGTCAGGGAGTAGCCTAGCACTTGGGTTAGCAATCGGTTTAATAAGTTTAATTGTTGGTGTCGATCTTTTCCTGCATCCAAATATAAGTTCTAGCCTGTTATTGCCCTTTACCTTTGGTGGTGGTGGGGTTGCCTTCTTAGGAACTTTTGCTGTACCTGCTTTACGTCGCCTTAAGGCTGGTCAGATTATCCGTGAAGATGGTCCTCAAGCTCACCTCAAAAAACAAGGTACGCCGACGATGGGGGGGATATTCATTATACCTGTCGGGATCTTGTTGGGTTTAGTCTGGTCTGGCTTTAACGACAAAGTAATTGCTTGCAGTTTACTCACCCTTTCCTTTGCATTTATCGGTTGGCTTGATGACTGGAAAATCTTGCGTCGCCACTCCAATAAGGGACTTTCACCGCGTGCCAAGTTATTACTACAAGCTGGATTTTCCGCTTGTTTCTGTGCTTGGTTAGGTTTCACCCAAAATTGGCAGGCGATCGCCACGATTAATTTGCCATTGCATTTTGTCATTCCTCTAGGATTACTGTTCTTTCCCCTTGCGCTGTTTGTCTTTCTTGGCAGCAGTAACGCCACTAACCTCACCGATGGTTTAGATGGTCTCGCAGGTGGTACGGGAGCGATCGCTTTGTTTGGAATGGGGCTATTGCTATTCCCTAACAACAAAGAACTTGCCATATTCTGTATGTGTCTCAGTGGTAGCTATTTGGGCTTTCTCTGGCACAATCGCTATCCTGCCAAGGTATTCATGGGGGACACGGGTTCACTAGCATTAGGAGGCGCATTAGCATCTACCGCAATTCTCGGTAACTTGCTCTGGGCTTTCTTGATTGTGGGTGCAATTTTCATCTGGGAATCAATCTCGGTAATTGCACAGGTTTCCTACTACAAGGCAACCAAGGATGAAACGGGGATGGGTAAGCGACTTTTTAGAATGGCTCCTTTTCACCATCACTTAGAACTAAGTGGATGGCATGAGTTACACGTAGTCAGAGCTTTTTATCTGACAGGCGGATTTCTCGTTGGAGTAGCTCTTTTGATTAGCAAACTTTAAATTCTTTGAATTTATGTTTCCTGAAGAGACGGTGCATAGCACCGTCTCTTTTTTTTTAGATATTATTTATTGAATCGCTAGCTGGGATATTAAAATTACCTTAGGCTCTTGCGGATAAAAAATTTCCCACCAAAGTTATCTAGCTTCGACTCCGCTCAGCTAACGTTGGCTGAGCGGAGTCGAAGCCACAGGTACTTTAAATTAATAGCAAGTCCCTTATCGCCTATAGCCCTCCAACCTCGATCGCAACCATAGCTAAACAAGTGGATAAGAAAAAAGTACTGCTCCTGTCTGCCAATCCCTCGAATACCGATCGCCTAAGGGTGGAGGCAGAATTTCGGGAAATCGAAGCATGTTGTCAGAAGTCGAGTTTGCGCGATCGCTTTGCGATTGTTGCTAAGGGCGCAGTACGCATTGATGACCTACAGCCAATTTTGCTTCAGGAAGTGCCGCGTGTGGTGCATTTCTCAGGACATGGGGCAGCCGAAAATGGTCTGGTTTTAGAAAATGATGCGGGGGATTGGCAGCTTGCACCGACGGATGCTTTAGCAGAATTATTTCGGATTTTACAAAATGGGATCGATTGCGTGGTGTTGAATGCTTGTTTTTCGCAGGTGCAGGCGGAGGCGATCGCTCGTTATGTGCCTTATGTGTTGGGGATGAATCAAGCGATCGGGGATGTGGCGGCGATTGAATTTGCTAAGGGTTTTTATGGCGCGTTATTTGAGGGGAAATCCGTTAAGGATGCTTTTGAGCTAGGTAAAAATCTCATTGCCTTAAAAAATATCCCTGAAGTGCAAACGCCTGTGTTGTTAGAACGCAGTTATGAAAGACAGGTCTTACCAAGGGTGAATCTGGCGATCGAGGAACCTGAGGGGGCAGTCAGGATTGGCTCACAATTTTATATTCCGCGATCTCCCCAAGAAGAACAAGCTTTTAAAGCGATCGCCATGCCCCATGCCCTAATCCGTTTAAAATCTCCCGATCGCATGGGTAAGTCTTCGCTATTGGTACGGGTATTAGAAGAAGCGAGGCAGTTAGGCAATCGCACCACATGGCTAGATTTGCAAAAGTGCGATCGCAAGTTTTTTGAAAATATGGATCGTTTCTTGCAGTGGTTTTGTGCGGTGATTGGGCGCGATTTTGGGGTGAAGGCGAAACCGACCGATGATTGGGATGAGATGTTTGGGGCAAATGGGAACTGTGAGGAGTTTTTTGAAAGATATTTATTGAATGATGATGACGATCGCCCGTTAGTGATTGCGATCGAAAATCTGGATCGCATATTTCTCCATGAAGCGATCGAGGTGGATTTTTGTGGTTTGTTGCGTGGTTGGCATGAGCAGGGCAAGCATGACAAAACATGGGGCAAGTTGCGGCTAGTGCTTGCCTATTCGATGGAATCTTTTTCAACTAAGGATATTAACCAATCACCATTTAATGTGGGTACGCCAATTGATTTGGATGAATTCACAATTGCTCAAGTTCAAGAATTGGCAGCATTGCACGGATTATCAGCCGCACAAATAGAACCGATCGCTAATTTGGTGGGTGGTCATCCTTACCTTGTACGGATGGCTTTCTATAATTTAGCTAGTGGTGCAAATTCCCTTGAGCCGATTATCCAAGGTGCGGCGACGGAAGTGGGACTTTTTGGCAAACATCTCACCACTCGCTTAGCCAAGGTCGAAAAAGATACTCATCTTACGGAAGTTTTGCGATCGCTGGTTAATTCACAGCAACCAATCCGTTTTGATTTGGCGACTACGGCAAAATTGGATGGAATGGGTTTAATATTACGCACAGAAACAGGTGTAAAGATCCGCAATGAGCTATATCGGCGCTATTTCCAAAACCGTTTAGGAGTGTAAATTAGCCTTATGCCAGCCCTTGACATTTATCACAATGCTGCTAGACAAGCCCTCATTAAAGATGGTTGGAAGATCACCCATGATCCTTTACATCTGCGCTGGGGACGCAAAGATATGTATGTCGATCTGGGTGCGAAAAGGTTGATTATTGCCGAGCGTTCAGAGCAGAAAATTGCTGTGGAAGTTAAGAGTTTTCTTGGTGTGTCTGAAATGCAAGCTTTCCGTGATGCAGTGGGACAGTTTGCTATCTATCGTGCTGTTTTACGCCGCACATATCCAGATTTCATTTTATATCTAGCAATCCGCGATGTTGTGTATAGTTCTTTTTTTGAAGAGCCAATTGGACAAATTTTAATTGAAGATGAAAATCTGAAACTAATCGTATTTGATGCTGAAAAGGAGGAGATTCTACAATGGAAAAGCTAGCTAAATATCGCAAAATTATTCAGTATATTTTACTGACTTATACTGAAATTCCCTATTCTCATGGTGAATTAATTTGTAAGCCCCTCTTTGACGAAGTTCATGATAGCTATTTATTAATAACCCTTGGTTGGGATCGTAAAACTCGCGTGCATGGTTGCTTAGTTCATGTAGATATTATTAACGATAAAGTTTGGATACAACGTGATGAGACTGAGGATGGGATAACTCCTGAACTTGTAGCAGCAGGAATCCCAGCTAGTGATATTGTGTTAGCTTTTCATCCTGCGGATGTGCGTCCCTATACTGGCTACGCGATCGCCTGAGTAAAAAAAACTATGAGTAACCAAAATTTTAATTATCAAGTTGGTGGTAGTCTCCCTGCGGATGCGCCTAGTTATGTAGAGCGCCAATGCGATCGCGACTATTACGACTTACTCAAGGAGTGTAAATATTGCTATGTGTTTAACTGTCGGCAGATGGGGAAATCGAGTTTGCGGGTGCGGGTAACGCATAAATTGCAAGCGGAGGGGATTGTGTGCGCGACCATCGATCCGCAGAAGATTGGGGTGGAGGTGACTTGTGAGCAGTGGTATGCCAGCGCGATTCGGAGTTTGGTGGGGGATCTGAATTTAAAAAGTAAGTTTGATTTGCGAAGTTGGATTAGGGAACGGGAGTTGCTGTCGCCTGTGCAGCGCTTTGCGGAGTTTATTGAAACAGTCGTGTTGCAAGAGATTGATGCGCCGATTGTGATTTTTGTGGAAGAAATTGATCGCCTGTTGAGTCTCAAGTTTGGGATGGATGATTTCTTTGGATTAGTGCGATCGTTTTTTGAAGATCGTCCGACTAAGCCCGAATATAATCGCCTCACTTTTTCGTTTTTGGGTGTGGCGACACCGACGGATTTGATTCAGAGTCATAATACTTCGGCGTTTAATATTGGCTATGCGGTGGAGATGGCGGGGTTTACGCTGGCGGAGGCTTTGCCTTTGATGCAAGGTTTGGCGAGTAAGGTAGCGAATCCGCAGGATTATCTGGAAGAGGCGGTGAAGTGGACGGGGGGACAGCCTTTTCTGATTCAGCGATTGTTGGGCATGATGGAGAAGGAGCTAGCAGGAATTGCTACCCCTGAAAATATTGCAGCATGGGTTGAGAATTTAGTACAGGAGCGGATTGTCACGAATTGGGAATCGCAGGATGCGCCGCCACACTTGACGACGATTAGGGATCGCGTGCTGAGTGTGGAAGAGAAGTTGCGGGGGCGGATGTTGGGTTGCTATCAGCAGGTGTTGGCGGATGGGGAGTTGGAAGATGATCGCAGTGAGGAGCGATCGAAGTTGCGGTTGACGGGGTTGGTGGTGCGACGGGATGGGCGGTTGATTTCTTACAATCCAATCTATGCGGCTGTGTTTAATAATGCATGGGTGGAGGGTCAGTTAGCGGATTTGCGTCCAGAGTTTTATGCTTCGGCGTTTCGGGCTTGGCAGGGGTCGGAAATAAAAGATGGTTTTTTGTTGCGGGGTGAGGCGTTGAGGAATGCGGAAATATGGGCGAGGGGAAAGCGGCTTAGTGATGGGGATGAGGATTTTTTGCGGGAGAGTCGGGAGGTTGAGAAGGTAGAAGTAGTCCTTAAATTGGAAGCGGAGCGTTTGGCAAGAAAATCAGCAGAAGAGGCTAATCAAATCTTGATTGAAGCAGAGCAAATTGCAAGGAATAGAGTCAGATCTGGCACTCTGATTTTGGCGGGGATTTTGACAGGAACTGTGTTGGCTGCGGGACTGGTGATTGCTGGGGCTTCGTTATCTTTGAAAGAGGCAAAACAAAGTACTGAACAATCAGAAGTAGCCAAGGAGACAGCGCTAAGACAAATTGCACTAGCGCAAGTAAAACTAGAGAGTGTTAATGCAAAAGTTGCATTTTTAGATAATCGTGGAATTGAATCTCAATTATTAGCGTTGAGAGCGGGTTACAAGCTAAAACAGATTGAGAAGAGCTTAATAGATTGGCAGGAAATAAAACAGTCCGATGTTGTCCCAATCTTGCAACAGACGATTTATCGAGTACCCCAAATCAACCATTTTGGACAGAAGTTAGTTAGTGCGAATTTCAGTAATGATGGAAGTAAAATTTTTACTACATCGGAAGACAAAAAGATTCGCACTTGGGATTTGAAAGGGAATATAATCACAGTTATTGAACTTACAGGTTACACAAAACAAATCTGGAATGCAAATTTTAGCTCAGACGGCAGTAAAATCCTCACTTCTTCTAACGATGGAACTGTGGAAGTATGGGATCTCAAAGGAAGTCTAATCGCGTCTTTAAAAGGTCATACAAGTGAAATTGCGAGCGCAAATTTCAGTCCTGATGGAAGCAAAATTGTCACTGCGTCCGCCGATAAAACTACGAGGATATGGAATACTAATGGCAGTCAAATTGCCGAACTAAAAGGTCATACAGATTCTGTCTATAGTGCAAATTTCAGTCCTGATGGTAGCAAAATTATTACTGCTTCTTGGGACAAAACAGCGCGATTGTGGGATCTTGATGGTAATCAAATTACCGAATTCAATGGTCACACAGATCCTATCTTGAGTGCAAATTTTAGCCATGACGGTAGCAAAGTCATCACTGCTTCTTGGGACAAAACGGCGCGATTATGGGATCTTGATGGTAATCAAATCACCGAATTTAAAGGTCACACAAAAAGGCTTAGTAGTGCGAATTTTAGCCTTAACGACAACAAAATTGTCACGACATCAGACGACGGAACCACTCGGATATGGGATAATAAAGGTAATCAAATCGATGAACTAAAAGGCAGCATATCTACAAATGCAAGTTTTAGTCCAGATGGAAACAAAATTGTCACTGTATCTGCTGACAAAACATTACGGGTGTGGAACATTAAAGGGAGCCAAATTGCTGAACTAAAAAATAATAAAGATATTGTCTGGAGTGCAAATTTTAGCCCTGATGGCAGCAAGATTTTCACTACATCTATTGATACTACGGCAGAAAGCATGATAGGGCGTGTTTGGGATATTAATGGTAATCAAATTGCTGAACTAAAAGGTACATTCATTAAAAATTTTAGCCCTGACAGTAGCAAAATTATCACAACTTCCATTGACAATAAGGCGAGTCTATGGGATTTTAACGGAAATCTACTTGCTGAGTTCAAAGGTCATCAAGGTCAGGTCAATAGTGCAAATTTTAGTCCTGATGGCAGCAAAATTGTTACTGCATCTTTTGATAAAACTGCGAAGCTCTGGGGTATCAAAGGTAATTTAATTACTGAACTAAAAGATCATAAGGGTATTATCTGGAATGCAAACTTTAGTCCTGATGGCAGCAAAATTGTCACTGCATCTTTTGATAAAACTGCGAAGGTCTGGGATATCCAAGGTAATTTAGTCGCCGACTTAAAAGGTCACCCAGATATTGTAGGTGATGCAAATTTCAGTCCTGATGGCAACAAGATTGTTACTGCCTCTTTTAAAATTGCGAATGTATGGGATATCAAAGGTAATTTAATCGCAGAATTAAGAGGTCATACAAGTACTGTAAGAAGTCCAGCTTTTAGTCCTGATGGCAACAAAATTGTCACAAGCTCTGATGACAAAACTGCACGAGTATGGGATGTAAAAGGTAATTTAATCGCTGAACTAAAAGGCGATATAGATATAGGTAGTAATGCAAATTTTAGCCCTGATGGCAGCAAAATTGTCACGACATCTGATAAAACAGTACAAGTGTGGGATGTTCTTGGGAATCTAATCACCGAACTCAAAGGTCATACAAAAAGAGTCAATAGTGCGAATTTTAGCTCTGATGGCAGCAAAATTGTCACTGCCTCCGTTGATGGAACCGCACGGGTGTGGGAAGTTAAGATTGAGGGTGATCTTCATCGCCTATTAATTCTAGGCTGTGACAAACTACACGACTATCTTACCAATAGCGAAATTGCCAGTGATGAGGACAGACAGATGTGTGGCATTGCTCCAAGGCAAAAGTAAAAAGGTAAAAGGGAAAAAATTTTGTAGGGGTTTTGCATTTGTGCCACTATTCCCAAACACCCCACATAAATCTCCATTTGCAAATGCAGAACCCTCTTCGCCTTCACCGATAAATTGTCCCTGCGTTGTCAGGTATTGGGCATAGCATTCCCAAATCAAAGGAACCTGAGAATTTAGAAATTGTCGCGGGAATGCTCTGCCCCTACGAATGTTTACTAATCCCAACACTAGAGATAAAGATATAATCGATATAATGATCGCATCAACTAACCTATGCCTATCACCCTACAACCCGAACAAGAGCAATTCATTCAAACCCAGCTTGCCACAGGGCGCTACGCCAACGCCACTGAAGTAATTGCCGAAGCATTGCAACTTCTAGAAAAACGCAACCATTATGATCTCTGGGTCGAAGAACTCGGCAACAAAATCGACATCGCCGCCGCAGAACTTGATCGCGGTGAAGGACTTGATGGCGAAACAGCTATTAATCAGCTAAGAGCAAGACTTCACAAAAACCGCGAAGCTTAATTTCCCATGCCTCAATACACCATATCCCCCACAGCTATCCGCGACCTTGAAGACATCATCGACTATTTCACAGAAAGAAACGTAGAAACAGGCGATCGGCTACTCAATGAATTCACCAAAAAATGTCGGTATCTCACCCAATTCCCCTTAATTGGTCGAAGCTATTCCCAGATTCGCAATTATCTGCGTGGTATTCCCATGCAAAACTACATCATCTTCTATCGCGTCATTGATGAAGACATAGAAATTATGCGAGTGATTAGAGGCGATCGGAATCTAGAAGCTATGTTTGAAGAAAACCCTTAGTTCCTTGTTATGGAGGTCTACACATTGCAAGCCAAACTTCAAGCAACACCTCATTAAGGCTATGGCGATCGCCCTATACATGGATGAAAATGTTTTAAAAAGCACAGATTTAAGATCTCCGACTTTTTTTGTGAATTCGTAAATTGTCTTTGCTTGCTTAGAAAAAGTCGGAGATCTGTGCATTTAGAGGTTTCTGGCGATCTCATCGATTCTCTCAATATTGTAGGGGTTTTGCATTTGCGCCACCATTCCCAAACACCCCACATAAACCTCCATTCGTAAATGCAGAACCCTCTTTGCCTTCACCGATCGCTTGTCCCTGCGTTGTCAGGTGTTGGAGCCTAGCATTCCCAAATCGAAGGAACCTGAGAATTTAGAAATTATTGCGGGAATGCTATACACCTACGCATGTTTACTAATCCCAACACTAGAGATAAAGATATAGTTATTTTAAATAATTTGCAGAGGGGCTTCGACTCCACTCAGCCATCGGTGTAAGCTAGCTGAGCGAAGTCGGAGCTGTAGTTCTTATTTGAATTATCTATACTATTGCAAGCCAAACTTCACAATCACTTTTGAATAGGCTAAAGGAAAGCGATCGCCTCTTCTAAACACAAACTGCGATCGAGATCGTACAGATTAGATTTCTACTTGATAGCCTGTGTCATAGGTTTTAGTTAGGGATGATTTAAATTACATCAACCAGATCTATCTTAATTCTTTTACCCACTGCCCTAGCTGCCTTATCTAAAGTTCGTAAAGTTACAGAATCATACTCAGGATCAAGTAAGCGATCTAGTGCTGCGCGGCTAGTTTGCATAGACTTAGCCATCTTGGATTTAGTTAAGCCACGTTCTTTCATTGCTTGCTCAACTTGCCAAGCCAAAACACGCTTCAACGCAGCTTCTGTTACTTCGTTTAAGATTCCTTCCTGTTCTAGAAAGTCATCAAAAGCAGAACCTAAATGACAATTGTTAGACATGGTTAACTCCTAGCTTTATTTTTAAATTCAATTTGGCGCTTGATAGCTAAATTCAAATCTTCTTTAGATATTTTTTGTGTTTTCTTACTTAGTACAGGACAAAAAGTTGCAAAAGTAGGCAGGGAGGGGTTTTATAAAAGATAACCACATCGTAAATAAAACCCCTATGAAAGAGATTAACCTATTCCGAGAAAAGTTGCAGCAACATCTGCAATGGAATAGAGCAAGACTAGCCTTTGTGTCCATGTTCTTGATCGCGCTAATGCGAGTAAAGACAGTAAACCTAGCTGAAATTGCCACAGGATTTAGTGGTTATGCCAAAGTCGAATCACACTATAAGAGGTTACAGAGATTTTTTCGAGACTTTGAAGTGGACTATGAAAAGATCGCACTCATGGTCGTCAAAGTCATGCAAATCCCCGAACCTTGGGTAATTTCTATCGACCGCACCGATTGGGAATTCGGTAAAACCGTGTTTAATGTGCTGACATTGGGAATAGTGCATTACGGTATTGCATTCCCGTTGGTATGGATGATGCTGGACAAAAAAGGTAACTCAAACACCCGTGAGCGCTGTGAATTGTGTAATCGATTTCTGGAAATATTTGGAGACCGCAAAATCGACTTTTTGAGTGCAGACCGAGAGTTTGTCGGTGAGGATTGGTTAGATTACTTGTTGTGTGAACCATGTAACCGTTTTCGTATCCGCATTCGTAAAAATACTTTGCTCAATGACGGGCAGAAAAAACTGCGTGCCGACATTTGTTTTCAAGACCTCCAAGTTGGTCAGTCCAAAGTATTGTCCAAGCCCAGAAAGGTTTGGAACCATTGGCTTCGTATAGCCGCTATGCGTCTTGATGATGGCGATTTATTAATTGTCGCGACGACTCATGACCCTGATACGGCTATTGCTGACTATGCTAAGCGTTGGGCTATTGAGACTTTATTCGGGTGCTTTAAAACCCGTGGCTTTTGTTTGGAGTCCACTCATCTTCAAGATCCTGAACGTCTTTCCAAACTAATTGCTTTGCTTACTCTGGCTTTATGTTGGGCTTTTTCTTCTGGGCTTTGGTTGGCTCAACTAAATCCCCTCAAGCCTAAAAAACACGGTCGTCTTCCTAAAAGCATTTTTCGCCTTGGTTTTGATTTCCTTCGTCACATCATCTTTGACTTACATCTCAATTCTCAAGCCTTCTTTAACTCCATTAAATTTTTGTCCTGTACTTAGGTTTTCTTAGTAAACCCATGCAGAAGAATCATTTGCTCGCCTTCCACACAAAACAGAACTCTGGTAATCGTATTCTCAAGGTTAGTACGCACCTCATACAATCCTTTACCCATAGGGCGACAGGTAGGCATTCCGATAGGAAATCCAAACTCAATTGTTTTAATATCTTCTCCTATTTTTTGTCTATCTTCTTTCGATAAAGTCATCAGCCAATCCCTAACAGGTTCTTTGCCAGATTCGGTTTTAAAAAAGCTTGCTTTAATTCTCTTAATATTGCTCATAGGAAAATTACAGCAGAAGCTCTCAAAATTTAGGAATTAAGTGATAAATAAGTGAGTATTTAACTTTGATTGTACTATTGTATCATTTTTGGTACGTTAAAATAAAATGTCAAAAAATTAGAAGAATATAGCGCTGTTTTTCCAGATATTCGCCTATTCTAACCACAAATTAAGATCGCGATCATATAGCGTAGATTTTTGCTCGATAGTTTGAGTCATAAGTTTCTAAACACTTGTCCAAAAATTTAAATTTAAAACTTTCTTAGCATCTCGGCTAAATTGCCATACATTAGGAAAAGTAGTATCAGAATATTCTAGCTTTACGAGTTTGAGGGCAGTGTCAAAAGCTCGGTCAAAAACCTGTGAGAAATGACCTTTCAGACTGGGAGACTGCTCCAATAGTGTAGTTAATTCAGCCCTTTGATTAACGATTGTAATTTCCCAACCTCGATAACACTCAGGCAGATTTACATAACAACGTTTGAGGATATGCTCAATCAATCTAGTCAAACGTGATTCTAATTCGCGCCGATCTCTACCCGCCAAACCCTCTAACTCCTCAATTAAGTTTTCGACATCTAAATTTTGAAAATCACCTGCTTTTAACTTTGCGATCACTTCTTCTAACCACAAATTAAGATCGCGATCGTATAGCGTGGATTTTTGCTCGATAGTCTGGGTCATAGGTTTAGGTGATGCGATACAGCATTTATCAAGTATATCCCCAAGAACAAGGGGCTTAAGCCCCTTGCCTGAATCTGATTACTCAATCCGATCAAAATAAGCCACGATTTACGCGAATACTGCGATCGCATCTTTAATCCTGATCATAAGAGTCATCTCATCAATCGGCGAAGCTGTAAACCCACATTTCTCATAAAAAAGCTTCGCATTCTCAGAAATAGCATGGACAAGGATAGCGCGTATTCCCGCAATTTCAGACGCTTGTAGAGTTCTTAAAATCGCGTCTCTTAGCAAGGCACGACCAAGTCCTTTCCCCTGCCAACTGCGATCAATTGCTAATCTTCCGATCACCATTACAGGAATCGGATCGGGCATGTTTCGCCGCACCTTACCCGTAGCGACAGATTGAAACACTGAGCCATTAGCGAGGCAATAGAAACCAATCACAACATTACCATTACACAGAACATAGGTACGCGAAGCACCTTCTATTTCATTTTTAATCGCTCTGTTCTTTAACCAGTCGTCTAGTTGACTATTGCCAGAGTCAAAACCCTTAATCTGGTGAGATAAATTAAGCTTTTCAGGCGATCGCAAATTATCTAAACTTATTCCCACGGAGATTTAGTTGTTAGTAACTTCTGTAACTTTTTATTTGGTTGAGGAATTCTATCCAATAACGCTGTAAATTCTTGATACTTCGATGAGTCTAAATCAAAGAAAGTCCAATCTAAAAGAACATCTTGTGCTTTCTGATATGCTGACTCAAGCATAAATTCAGAGCGCGTTTTACCCTGTACTTCGGCAGCACGATCAATGATATTCCGTTGCTCTTGTTTTACACGAATGTTAATCGTTACATCGCGATTTTGGCTAGAAGTGGTGTTATCTATTGAAGTAGACATAGGAGTTTGCCTAAAATAAGCACTTCCCTAGTCTAATGTTTTGTATATACAATGTCAACACATTGTCGGATTTCATTAAAAACTGGCGAAGTAGCGATCGCCTCTTCTAACCACAAATTAAGATCGCGATCGTATAGCGTAGATTTTTGCTCGATAGTCTGGGTCATAGGTTTAGGCGATGCGATACAGAATTTCTCAAGTATATCCCAAAGAACAAGGGGCTTAAGCCCCTTGTCTGAATCTAATTACTCAATCCCATCAAGAGGCGCAAAGCCCTGACGCTGAGTATTTTCAGTGATTGACCTTGGCTCTAAGAACTGCAATAGATAATCGCGTCCGCCAGCTTTGGAACCGATACCACTTAGCTTGAAACCACCGAAGGGATGGCGATCTACCAATGCGCCAGTGATGCCGCGATTGATGTAGAGATTGCCCACTTCAAACTCGCGATAGGCGCGTTCGATATGGGAAGGAGTGCGCGAATATAAGCCACCCGTGAGTGCGAAGTTTGTACCATTGGCGATCGCTAATGCCTCATCAAAACTCTGTGCCTTGATTACCGCCAGTACAGGTCCAAAGATTTCCTCTTGGGCGATCGCACTGTCAGGATCGACATCACTAAAGATGGTCGGTGGCACATAGAATCCGTGATTGGGAACTTCTCCTTCAAAGGCAAGTTTGGCGGTTTCTTTGCCCTTGGCGATGTAGTTGAGAATGTTCTGCTGAGCAGCTCCATCGATCACTGCACTGAATTTGGTGTCAGGGAGATGGGCTTCACCAACTTTTAGCGATCGCGTGGCTTCCACCAGACGCTCTAGGAAGTTGTCGTAAACGGGAGCGAGGACGATCGCTCTGGAACAAGCGGAACATTTTTGTCCAGCAAAACCGAAGGCGGAATTCATTACACCCACTACGGCATGATCGAGATCGGCGCTTTCATCGATGATGATGCCATTTTTGCCACCCATTTCCGCAATGACGCGCTTCATGTGTTTTTGTTTAGGGCGCAAAATCGAGGCTTCGGTGACGATTTGACAGCCGACTTGTTGGGAACCTGTGAAGGCAATTAAATGCACATCAGGATGTTTGACCAAGTGAGCGCCTACGGTGGAACCCTTAGCAGGAAGATAGGTAAATACACCTGTGGGTAATCCTGCGGCTTGGAGAACTTCAGCGATTTTTGCGCCTATTACGGAGGATTGTTCGGCGGGTTTGAGAATGACTGTATTACCTGCGGCGATCGCAGCCACACTCATACCCAAGGCGATCGCAAAGGGAAAGTTCCAAGGCGAAATCACGACCACCACGCCGCGAGGTTGATAGATGTAAGTATTATCTTCCCCTGGGAGATTGCGCTGTACGCCCGATTCAAGACGTTCCATTTCTTTGGCATAGTAGCGGCAGAAGTCGATCGCTTCGGAGACTTCGCCATCACCTTCGCGGATTGGTTTGGCAACTTCCCAACAGATCCATGCAACTAATTCTTCGCGCTTCTCTTCCATGATGTCAGCAGTTTTACGGAGAATATCACCCCGTTCTTTAGCGCTGAGTTTCTTCCATGAGGAGAAGGCATTTTTGGCAACTTGAACAGCTTCTTCCGCTTGTTCAATGCTGGCTAGACCGATTTTTCCGACTACTTGCGAAGAGTTCGCAGGATTAACGGATTCGATATAGGTTTCCGTTTCTACCGCTTGACCATTGATGATCGGCAAATAGGTTTTACCAAGTTGGCGGCGAACTTGTTGTAAAGCAGTTTGGGCGGCTTCCCTCTCATCATTAATCGCATAGTCGCGATCGCTAGAATTGACAAAACCATCAAAAATATTCAGAGCAGGTGCGCCATTGTAATTCGCATCCCGTTCCGTCATCACAGGCGCAGCAATTAGTTTACTGATATCAACACCTTCTCCACTAATTCTCAAAAAGGAACTATTGGCGGTATTTTCCAACAGGCGGCGAATTAGGTAAGACATCCCTGGAATCAAATCACCAAAGGGGCAGTACACCCGCACGCGATAGCCCATATCGGCGATCGCTTTGGCAAATTTATCACCCATGCCATAGAGACATTGAGTTTCAAAGGCGCGACTGGGGATATTCAGGGTTTGGACAATGGCAACGGCTTTGGCAAGCGATCGCGCATTATGACTTCCAATTGCCGCATAGAGATATTGATGATTTTCTAAGAGAATCTGAATCAAGCGCTCGTAATTGGCATCGGTGGAAACCTTATCGGAGAAAACTGGCAAAGCCCAACCCTGTTGATAGGAACGAATCGTTTCCCGATCCCAATAGGCTCCCTTGACTAGGCGTACTGTCACAGGCTTACCACGCAATTTTGCCCATTCCACTAAATCGCGCAAATCCTGCTCACTGTCGCGCAAATAGCCTTGCAGCGTAATTCCCACATCCGTGCGATCGCGAAATTCGGGTTCCATTAAGACTTGCTTGAGGATTTGCAATGTCAGCGACTTAAACTCGTACTGCTCCATATCAAAATGGATACCACAGCCTAAAGCTTGCGCCTTACGCAATAAAATCCTTGCTGGTTCGCTGACTTTCTCGGTGGTTTTAACTGGATCAAGAGGATCGAATTGAGAATAGAAGGCGCTCAATTTCACGGAAACTTGAACCCGCTTCAGTTCTTCACCATCGGCTTTATCAATTTGATCGATCAAGCCCCAAGCCTTCGCCTTGCTAGACAAATCTTCCATCATCGCAATATAGCGATTGAGATATTCACCTGCCTCTACTTCGCTAATCACGGCCTCACCGAGCAAATCCATCGTAAAAGCAAAGCGATCGCGCCGCAGTTTCTCAATGGATTTAGTCGCCTCTGACAAGTTCTCACCGCAGATATAGCGCTTGGCGAGAGTTGCTACCGCCGTCGAGAGGGTAGTCGCCGCCGCCGTTGCAGGAATCGAATTAGGATTGTCGGTGCTGAAATTCAATAAAGCCCGCAGAGCAGGAACTTCCACTGCATCACTGGCGAGATATTCCTGCATATGTCGCGCAATCTCGGCTTTACTTTGCAACGCAGGCAAGCAATCGATCAATCTAAATAATTGCACGCGCAAGCCTTCATTTTCCATTGTCCAAGCCATCAGCTTGTCATCGAGGCGCAATTCATCCTTAATTTGCGATAACTTAGACCAAAAAGAACTTTTCTCATTGCCACTTAAAATCTTCTTGGCGATTTCCTGTGTCTTCGCTTCATATTTAGAGACATCTAGAGAAGCATCAAAACTTCTACCTGCTTGCTGCGTTTGGCTAACCACGACTTTTATCCATAATCCTTGCAATCAATTAGTATAGCCAGCAACCATCCTGAACTTATTTTAAGCTTTTTTAGTTGAAGTTAGAAACTTAGAGGTATTGATTCGCTCTCTATAAGGGTTAGCAACGATCGCAATAGTTTAAAAGTCAAGTTAAATTGTAGAGAAGCCATGACAAAAAGAGGGGGTAATGGCGATCGCAGATTTGCTTATGGAAACTATATAGCCTTGTAATTAATCAAAAAATTGATGATAATTGGTTTAGTCAGATAATATTTACTTTTATGACCGATCCTTTAGCCGAAAAACTTGGTATTAATGTGCGAGACGGAACGGTAAATGTCCAAAACCTCAATCTTGGCATTGCGGAAAGGCTTGAGCAGTCGGGCGATCGCGTCAGAATTTTAGTGGTAGCGGCTAACCCTTTGGGTTCATCACCTCTAAAGCTAGACCATGAGGTGAAGACCATCCAAGAGGCATTAAGGCGATCGCGCAAGCGCGATAATTTTGCGGTGGAATATCGGCTGGCGGCGACACCTTCAGAGTTGCGCCGCGCTTTGTTGGATTTGGAGCCTCATGTTTTGCATTTTAGTGGTCACGGTGCTGGGGATAGGGGTTTACTGTTTGTAAGTGATGAGTCAATGGGTTCGCTGTATCGTTCAGATGATGGGGCGGTGCGATCGCGTTCGACTAATTCTGATGAAATTAAATTTGTTCCCGCGCAACCACTGGCGAATTTGTTGCAGCTTTGTGAAGACCATCTGGAATGTGTGGTTTTGAATGCTTGTTATTCGGATGTGCAGGGTAATGCGATATCAGCAAATATTCTGTTTACGATTGGGATGCGCGATCAGGTGGCGGATAATGTGGCAATTAAGTTTTCGCAGGGGTTTTATGATGCGATCGGGGCGGGGAAGGGTTATGAAAAGGCTTTTGAATGGGGGAAGGTGGCGATCGAGTTCGATCTTGCCAATAATGAAGCATCTCAAATTCTCGTTTTAAGAAAGAAAGGTGAATCATTTTCTCAATCTATTCCCGTTCCACCGCAGATTCCTGTTTCTCAGCCAAACCCACAGCGTTCTTTATCGGCTACTGAGTGCTTCGATGGCGCTTATGAGAAGTATGAATTAGGCGACAAACAAGGTGCGATCGCTGACTACAACGAGGCACTCCTCCTCAATCCTAATGATGCTATTGCTTACTCCAATCGCGGGGTAGCGAAGTATGAATTAGGCGACAAACAAGGTGCGATCGCCGACTACAACGAAGCCATCCACCTCAATCCTAATCTTGTTGCTGCTTACTCCAATCGAGGGTTAGCGAAGTATGATTTAGGAGACAAACAAGGAGCGATCGCCGATCACAACGAAGCCATCCGCCTCAATCCTGATTATGCTACTGCTTACTACAATCGAGGGTTAGCGAAGTATGATTTAGGAGACAAACAAGGAGCGATCGCCGATCACAACGAAGCCATCCGTTTCAATCCTAGTGATGCTGATCCTTACAACAATCGCGGGGTAGCGAAGTATGAATTAGGCGACAAACAAGGTGCGATCGCCGATCACAACGAAGCAATCCGCCTCAATCCTAATCTTGCTGCTGCTTACTCCAATCGAGGGTTAGCGAAGTATGATTTAGGAGACAAACAAGGAGCGATCGCCGATCACAACGAAGCAATCCGCCTCAATCCTGATTATGCTACTGCTTACTACAATCGAGGGTTAGCGAAGTATGATTTAGGAGACAAACAAGGAGCGATCGCCGATTACAACGAAGTCATCCGCCTCAATCCTAATCTTGCTGATGCTTACAGCAATCGCGGGATAGCGAAGTCTGTATTAGGTGACAAACAAGGAGCGATCGCCGACTACAACGAAGCTATTCGCCTCAATCCTGACAATGCTAATGCATATAACGGTTTAGCATGGATAAAATATCTAATGGGAAATAGCCAAGAAGCATTGCTTGATGTCGAGCAATCCCTTCGCTTTAATCCTAGTTATTCCGCCGCATACCATACACGTGGAGCCATCTTGTTTTATGGTCTTCGCCGTCCACAAGATGCTATTGCTGCTTTTACAAAAGCTATTTCTCTTGAATACAATGACTCTGAATCGTACTGCGATCGCGGAATAGTTATGGCAAGCTTAGGAGATACTCAAAAAGCTATAGCCGACTTTAACCAAGCAATTCGATTTAATTCTTTTTGGGATGCGAGAAGTCTTGCGGATGCTTACCATAACCGAGGAAATGCATATCAACAGATAGGTGAGGGACGAAATGCATTAGTGGATTTTCGGAAAGCCTCGGAACTCTATCAACAGCAGGGTAGAGCATCAGATTATGACGATGTGCAAAATAGAATTAGAGAACTAGGATGATGACTGAGGCGATGGAATACAATGTTAAGACCAAAGCAATGAGGCGATGGAGGTAAATTATGAGTCCCTTATTAACTAAAGTTTTAGCCGACGCGACGCAACTTAACCCCCAAGAGCAACTACAACTAGTTTCACATCTGATAAATATTTGGCAGCAACCACCACACCTCAATGAAATATCTAATCAAATATCTACCGATAAAACCACTACAATCCCAACATTAAGCCGTAAAGATCTTTTTGGCTGTATGAAAGACAAAATAAAAATGGCTCCAGATTTCGATGCTCCCCTTGCTGATTTTGCTGAGCATATGTGATGAAATTATTACTGGATACTCATATTTTGATTTGGTTGTTAGAAGGCAATCAAAACCTTAGCCCTAGAGTCAGACAGGTAATAGAAGATGAAACCAATAGTCTGTATATCAGCATAGTGAGCTTATGGGAAATTGCGATCAAAACCAGCCTTGGTAAACTCCAATTAGAAACTCCACTAGAAAAAATTATCTGTGATTTTGTGTTGCCTAGCGGAATCAAGATTTTACCAATTGATATTGCACACTTACTAACACTACAAAACCTACCGTTTCACCATCGAGATCCATTTGATCGTCTATTAATTGCTCAGGCAAAATCAGAAACTTTAACCTTAGTTTCAGAAGATCACATCTTTTGTCAATATCAGGTAAATGTATTTGGGCAGAAGTAAAACAGATAAAATATGATAGGTAGAATTAAGATTAACTCATGAATATGACACAACAAGAACTATTCAAAGCCTTCGAGTCATTACCCATCGAAGCCCAGCGCCAAGCCCTTAACTTTATCGCCTTCTTACAACAAACATACGCCCCAGTTACAAGTTCTCCCAATATAGCGGTCAAAAGCTCAGATATCAACGCACAGCATCAAAAACTAACCCTTAATGACCTAATATCCACTATTCCCAATAACTTTACATATCCTGACGATGTAACGGAATTTGCTGAAAGTGAACCACTAGGGCGCGAACTTCTATGAATATCCAAAGAGGTGAAATTATCAGAATTAATCTTAACCCAACCCAAGGAAGAGAACAGGCAGGAAACGCTCGTCCATGTTTAGTAATCAGCCACACGCAATACAATCAAAAACGTCAGGGAATAGTAATCGTTCATCCCATTACCAGCACGATTAAACCTGAAATCAAAATGATGATCCCTATTCCCGAAGGTTTTAAAATTCAGGGTTCGGTTATTGCCGAACAAATAAGAACCCTCGATCTCAATCAGCGCTGGTGGAAAACAACTGGAGAAATTTTGCCCAAAGATTTTGTTGATTTAGTTGTCCAAACTTTTAGCGTTATCATCAGCTAAACAGAAAAAGAGGAAATAGAACAATGGATCGATTAGAACGTTATCGCCAAATTGTGCGTACATTTCTCGAAGAATATGCCCAAGAAAGCGTCTCACCTAACGAAAACGTCACGGCTGAATTAGTATTTGATGAAAAGCGCGATCGCTACTTATTAGTTCATATTGGCTGGCAAGACGCTCGACGAATTTATGGCTGTCCCATGCGGATTGACATCATTGATAACAAAGTTTGGCTACAACATAACTCTACTGAAATATCTGTCGATCAAGAACTCATTGCTAGAGGCATACCCGAAGACGACATGGTGCTAAGACTACAATCACCTCGCATCCGTAAACTAGTCTCCGCAAAAAAACAAAATGCAATGGTTGAATCAATTCCTTTTAGAAATTAGGTCAATTGGATAAGAAAGCAACAAGCAGCTACTTCTTCTTGTTCAACCAAAGTTCCAAATCAGCAACACTCTCAAAATCCAAAATCGCCTCCGCAAGACTCTCTAAACGGGGAATCTGTAGCCTTGCAATCCTTGTATGCAACTTTGGTGGCAAAGTCCCAAACTTGCGCGTCAGCAATCGTAAAATAATAGTCAACAAACCTTGCTTGCGTCCTATAATTTCACCCTCTTTAAGCCCCTCTTTAAGCCCTTCTTGGCGACCCTCACGAAGAATTGCTTGATATGTTACAGACTCCTGCATGATATCTCTCCTTAAAATTTGCTTAATTATATTTTCCTCCAAAACCATACCAGCTAAGACATAAGTTGCTGCTGAGATGGTTTCACGAGTATTTAAATCATCAATGTGATCAATTTTTTCGGCAATACCTTGTAACAAGCGTTCTTTATCACCTTGCCCTACAAGTATAGCAAACGGCAACATTCCTACATATTCTAAAAATTTGCCAACAGGTTGTTCCCACAGGCGGATGACTCCAAACCTGTGGTAGGTAGAGTCATCTTGAAACGCTTGCTGAAAAACTAAATTTGAGCTTGTCTCTCTTAGATAAATCACGAATTGGCGGATCTTTTTATCGGGAAAACGCCTTTTGCCACGTACCCAATAGTCCAGCATCCGAAACGGAATTTGCGGGTCAGCTTTGGTTTGAAACTCCAAATGCAATAGCAGACCTTCAGCTTCCAGCAAAATCAAACTATCCGCACGAATTGGCTCAACCGCTAACTCTTGAGGTTGTACTTGGGTAAGTGAAATTGACTCACCGAGTAACCATGAGGCAATGTCACTAGAGTAGGTTTCAGCAAGGTATTTGCAAATATTGTCAAACATTGACCGATTTTATCGTTGAAATGGATATGCCGCCTATCTTTGCACGGCAGAATTGGCAGATTTAGAAGCAGAAGAGATAGAATAGAGCTTATGTTTACCAAGTCTTAACCTGATGTCAGACACACTTACGGTGGAAGCATTACCGATTTTGGCGATCGCACCAGCCCAACTTTTACGGGGAAACGGGATTTTATCGCAACTCCCGAAATATTTGTCACGCTATGGGAATAAAGCTCTAGTCATTGCTGGGGAAACCGCAGGTCAAGTTACTGCAAGCTATTTTCATAATACCGATCGCGAAATTATTTATGCACCAGCGATCGCCGATTGTAGTGATGAAAATTTAGCGATGCTGCGTCGCCTCGTGCAGCAAGAAAATCCCCATGTAATTGTGGGTATTGGTGGCGGCAAAGTCCTTGATACAGCGAAATTAGTTGCCCATCAATGTCAGTTACCGATTGTCACCGTGCCGACCACGGGCGCAACCTGTGCCGCATGGACAGCCCTTAGCAATGTCTATGATGCTCACGGAGCCTTTGACTATGACGTGACCCTCGATCGCTGTCCTGACATGATGTTTGTGGACTACGACGTAATTGCTACGGCTCCTAAGCGCACCCTTGTTTCAGGCATTGGCGATGCGATCGCTAAATGGTACGAGTCCTCGGTCAGTAGTGGCAGTAGCGAGAAAACGATGGTCATTGCCGCCGTGCAAGAGGCAAGAATCCTGCGTGATATTTTGTTTCAAAAGTCTGCCGAAGCGATCGCTAATCCCAATAGTCAAGCATGGCGCGAAGTTGTTGATGCATCGGTATGTCTGGCGGGAGCGATCGGTGGGATCGGTGGCGCAAATTGTCGTACTGTCGCCGCCCATGCAGTTCACAATGCGTTAACTCATCTGCATCAAACCCACGGCACATTGCATGGCGAAAAGGTTGCCTATGGCATTTTGGTGCAATTGCGTCTAGAGGAATTTCAAGGCAATCAACTCGCTGCTTCGTCGCGTCATCAATTGCTGAAGTTTTATCAAGAGATTGGCTTACCGACTACCCTTGCCGATCTTGGCTTAAGTCAAGTCACCCTTGCCGAATTAGAACATATTGCCGCGATCGCCTGTCAGCCAAATTCCGATATTCATCGCTTACCCTTTACCGTTTCCCCAAGCCAAGTTCTGGCGGCAATGGTTTCTACTACCAGTCCAATTACCGCCACCGTTTAAATAAAAAGCCTCGCTTTGCGAGGCTTTTTATTTAGCGAACACTGGGTAATTCAATTTCGATCGCCTGTTGTTGCATTTTTTTGAAGACGTTATAAAAGCCATTGGCGCGAGATGGCGTGAGGCTAGCGACTAAACCTGTGTCTTTAATAAAATCGGGGGTGAGCAACTCAATTTCCTTTTGGGTTAAGCCGCCCATACAGACCGAGAGCAAACCGACAAATCCTTTACTAATCAACGCATCCGAGTCCCCTGCAAATACGACTCGCTCGTTGCTATCTAGTTTCGCTACCACATATACCTGTGATACACAGCCCTGCACTTTGTTTTCAGGGGTTTTGAGAGTTTCGGGAAATGCTTCGAGTTTCTTCCCGTATAAAATCAATTGCTCATAACGTAGCTTTGGATCGGAGAGCCTCTGAAATCGCTGGACAATGCGATCGATGGCTTCAGGTAAATGGGTCGGGCTTGACATTAGCTTTGGAAATATTTGGAAATGATTTTCAAGATTTAGACAGAAAATCTGAGAGCTATTCCAGTTTAAAGGATCTGATCGCATCTTGTGGGGCGATCGCCTAAAATCTATCATCACGAGTTATAGCAATCACTAAATCAAAGAACATTCATAATTTTTAAAAACTAAGTCTCGACTGATTAATGTTGCATTTTCAACTTTAGTCTGAGCTATGAGAATTCTATCAAAGGGATCTTTATGGTGCAAAGGTAAAGTCTTTAATTCTAGAACGTGAGAAAATGTTACAGATATCAGACTAATATTATTTCGCTCCTGCTGAATCTTTACCATAACTTCTAGATCGTCTCTGAGAGTAAGTTTACCTAACTGAATTTTGATTTGCATTTCCCATAAACTGACTACGCTAAGCATTACTTCATGGTCGGGATCTTGAAGTAAGCTCAGGGTGTTTTGAGTAATACATTCTGGCTCGCTATGCCACCATATGAAGGTGTGGGTATCCAGCAATAATTTCATGATTCGCCAATCCAGAGTTCGTCTGGTAATGGATCATCAAAGTCAGCCGTAAATGTACAAGATCCTAAACCTAGTCCTGCTTGTCGTAATTGTTTAGGTGACAAGTCTTTAGGCTTTTGATTGATTTTTATTTCTACCCATTGCAATAACTGTGTAGCTAGTTGAATTTGCTCTTGTAGGTCTAAGTTTTTAGCTTCGTTTAAGAGTTCTTTTAATAACATATAATCACCTCTCTTACAAAGTTTTATGTTGCCGATATTAATCATTTTAGCGCGATCGCCTAAGTCCATCATCACGAATTAGCAAGGCGATCGCTTCAAAGAAACCAAAGATCGTAAATTAAGCTAATGTAGATACAATATAGATACATTGACGGTGATTTTTATGACTGCCGCGATCGCGAAGTGGGGTAATAGTTTAGCTGTACGCATTCCGCAAGCTATAGCTGAACAGGTGCAAATTCAAGCTGGAAGCGAAATCAGTATTGATATTATTGATGGCAAGATTGTTTTGACTCCGCATCGGCGTAAAAAATATACTCTAGATGAATTGCTGGATGGGATGACTTCTGAGCATCTCCATGCAGAAGTTTCTACGGGTGTTTCTGTTGGGAATGAAGCATGGTAAAGCCATACATTCCCGATCGTGGTGATATTGTTTGGCTAGATTTCGATCCACAGGCTGGGCATGAACAATCTGGGCATCGTCCTGCTTTTGTGATTTCACCGATCGCCTATAATCAAAGGTCAAATTTGGCTCTGCTTTGTCCGATTACTTCTAAAACTAAGGAATGGAAGTTTGAGGTTCTACTCACGGATACTAAGACTAAGGGAGTGATTCTTGCGGATCAGATTAAGACTTTAGATTGGCAAGCGAGAAAGATAGATTTTATTGAGAAGGCTTCTGTAAGTATTATTGATGAAGTTATCGGCAAAATTGAGGCGTTATTAACCTAGTGGTTAAGCTGTGAGCAATCAAGGCGATCGCCTTTTTAGGAATTACAACTAGAGTATGTGAGTGTTTAAATGTTAAAAAGCTTACGCTTAGAAAATTTTAAAAGTTTTAAAAATGCTGAGCTTTCACTTGGAGATTTGACAGTTTTAGTAGGGACTAATGCTTCAGGCAAGAGCAATATTCGCGATGCATTTCGTTTTTTGCATGGTATTTCACGAGGCTATAGTATTGCCGAAATTATTGGTGAGAAATATGGTGAAGGTGGTGAGCTGCAATGGCGTGGCATTCGTGGTGGAACGAAGGAAATAACTTATTGTGGTACTGATTCTTTTGCGATTAGTGTCACATTTTCTATTATCTATAATGGTAATGAACTCGATATGAATTATCATATCGAAATTAAACTTAAGTCATCAGAACCTTTCCCCCGCATTGTATTTGAAAAACTAACTTGCTCAGGATTTGAGAAGCCAATTTTTGAATCCCGACCAATCATTAATTGGGAACGGATTGGGACTCACTATATTTCTGTGAGCTTTTTTAATATCTGGTCGTCTGCAAATGAAAATCAGGGTTTACTTAATTACATTCCCGTTCTTTGGCAAGTCGCAACTGAAACATCGTTTGAAGGAATAAATGTTGATGATCGACAAATCATAATATCAAGAGCTAGAGAGCTTAGAGAGCTTTGTGATAGAGCTTTGATTGCCATAGGTAATATGAGATTTTTGGATCTCAGCCCTGATTTGATGAGATTGCCGACTTTTGCGGGACAAAATATTTTGGGCGATCGCGGTGAAAATTTGTCGTCGGTAATGTTAGATATTTGTCGTGACGAAACTCGTAAGGCGATTTTATTAGATTGGTTGCAAGCCTTAACGCCAATGGATGCGAAGGATTTTGACTTTCCAGAGGACTTTACAGGCAAAGTTTTGCTGAGAATCGAAGAGGCAAGCGGACAGAAAACAACAGCTTATAGTGCATCCGATGGAACATTGCGATTTTTAGGTTTACTCGCTGCACTATTGGGAAATCAGCGATCGCGCTTTTACTTTTTTGAAGAACCTGAAAATGGCATTCATCCCAATCGTTTGAGCTTGCTGCTGCAACTCATGGAGCAAGAAGTCACTAATGGCTCTATGCAAATTGTGATTACTACCCATTCACCACTTTTGTTAAATTTCCTCAGCCCTGCCAGCCTCGAATATGCCTCTTTGATATATCGAATAGGCGATCGCGCCGAGTCACGCATAACTAAAATCATAGATATTTCCAATGCTAGGGAAATCATTGCTAATGACGGATTATCGAGCTTACTAGATTCAGGTTGGCTAGAAGATGCGATGTATTTTCTCGAAGATGAAGAGGTACAGAACGCATGAATGTCCTGATTATTCTTGAAGATTTTGTTAATGACGAAAGTATGGTGCTACCGATTGTAAAAGCGATGATGGTAGCAATCGGAAAACCAAAAGCAAGAGTCACAGTCTGTAAAAATCCGCGTCTTCGAGGTCATGCGGAAGCGTTGAGATGGGAAAAGATTCAAGAAATTTTGGAAAGATATGGAGGTATGACTGATTTGTTTTTGGTATGTATAGATCGCGATGGCAATGAAGATAGAAGGGCTAAACTTGATGGTCTAGAAAAGAAGGCACAGGAATTTTTAGATGATAAGTACAGAACTCCAAAAAAGTTTTTGGGTGAAAATGCTTGGCAAGAGTTAGAAGTATGGGTTTTAGCAGGATGTGAAGATCTTCCTAAAATCTGGAAATGGTCGGAAATTCGTGCCGAGAAAAAATCTAAAACCAGCTATTTCATACGATTTGCAGAACAGCGATCACTATTAGAAGCACGTTGTCAGGGCAGAGGTATCCTCGCTGAAGAAGCAGCTAAACGTTACGATCGCATTCGTAATCGTTGCCCTGAAGACATTCAAAAATTAGAAGAAAATATTCGCCAATGGTGCGATCGCTGAGATTAAGTCACGATAAAGATGTTTCAATCGCTCCTTCAGCACTGTTAGCGATCGCTTAAATTTATCATCACAAGTTAGTAAGGCGATCGCCCCTTCAGCATCATTCGCGATCGCGAAATTACTAGGGACTAAATAGAGTAACAATCCTAGCCAAAACATCATCAACGATCGCATCTGGCACACTCTCCAACTTTCGAGCCTTACGAGCAGATAAATCAATAGGACGGGGTTGATCGCAACGAACTACACCTTTGGTTCGAGTTCCAACAGAATCCAGAGAAACAGCAAAACCTGCGGTTCTTGCAAAACTTCCACCCGATGTAATTGGAACCACGATCGGAACTTTGGTTAAAGCATTGAATTTATCAGGAGAGACAATCAGAACTGGTCTAGTACCTTGTTGCTCATGTCCTTCCGTTGGATCAAGCGAAACAAGATAAATATCACCACGCTTCACAGTTCATTCCCCACAGGTTCTACATCTAGCCAACCGCGATCGTCTTCCGTTATCGGCGCATTCGGATTGCATTGTGCTAAAAGCTCATCCAGTGAATATTGTGGTTTCAGTTGAGGTTCAATAATCAGTCTGCCATTATCAACCGCAACCCCCACAGTTGTTCCTGATTGCAGGTTCAAAATTTCGAGAATGGCGGGAGGAATCGCCAACATGATCGAGCCACCGACCTTACGGAGATTTGTGGTGTGCATAATTTCTCTATTAGTTATATTTAAATATAACATTAGCAAAAATCTTAAGAGACATTACCGCAAAAAATAACTTGAACCTTTTGGCTAGGAGCAAATGTCTAAATCAGCGTAAATCGTTAAACACTCGATTCAAGGCGATCGCCAAAGGTAACATTATGAAAAGCTTGATTCTGCCCATTCTTGCTATTACTTCAGTAGTTAGCACCTTCAGCCTAGTCAATCCCAGTTCCGCATCCGCAGGCACAATCTATAATCGCGAAGTTAATCAACAGGAACGCATTTACAAAGGCGTACAACAAGGCACAATCAGCCAGCGCGAATACCAAAATCTAGAAAGACGCGAAGAACGCATTGATGCTCAGCGTCGCTATTATCTCAGGGATGGACATTTGAGCCGTCAAGAAGCCGCCCGTCTCACTCGCGAAGAAAACCGCGTTTCTAAGGCAATTTATCGCGATCGCCATGATTAATCAAAAAAGCAGTACTTGGTACTGCTTTTTTTGATGAGATTGCTACACGGGGTGAAATCCGAATAGAGAGAGAGGTTAGCGGTGATTACATATCAGTACAATAGACTGAGAGTAAACCGTAAAGATTAATTATGATCCCAACCGTAATCGAACAGTCTGGTCGTGGCGAAAGAGCCTTTGATATTTTTTCGCGCCTGCTGCGGGAGCGGATCGTATTTTTGGGGCAACAGGTTGACGACAGCATTGCCAACATCATTGTTGCTCAGTTGCTTTTCCTCGAAGCCGACGATCCCGAAAAAGATATTTTCTTGTATATCAACTCCCCTGGGGGATCTGTGACCGCAGGTATGGCAATTTACGATACGATGCAGCACATTCGCCCTGATGTTTCGACCATTTGTGTCGGTCTAGCGGCAAGTATGGGGGCTTTCTTGCTCACTGGTGGCGCAAAGGGCAAGAGACTATCTTTGCCCCATACCCGTATCATGATTCACCAACCTCTCGGCGGCGCACAGGGGCAAGCAACAGATATCGAAATCCAAGCTAAGGAAATCCTGTATCACAAGAATCGCCTGAATGAGTTGATGGCTTTCCATACTGGTCAGCCCATCGATCGCATTGCTGAGGATACCGATCGCGATTTCTTCATGGCTCCTGATGAGGCAAAGGCTTACGGATTGATCGATGAAGTGGTTAATCAACGCCCAAAGTTTGAAGTTGCAGCATAGTTTTTTCACAAGAAGGCTCACGATGTGAGCCTTCTTGTTTATTGCTATTGACTTTCATGGCAACTTGATTAGAAATATATAGGTCATTAATTTCTAGTAAGGTGCTTTGCGATCAAACGAGCCAAAAGAAATTTTTTAAAAGCGTTGCTTTGCAACGCTTTTAAGAAATTTCTGGGTTTGGGTTTAAGCGCAAAGCGCAGCAGGTTGACTCCTACGGAGCCAACCTGCTCAGAGTTCATCAAAATACTGTCTGGTGTGTGGAGTTTAGGTTATGAAATTGTTTGGTACGGATGGCATTCGTGGTCATGTCGGTAGTTTTTTGACTGCCCCATTAGCCCTAGAAGTAGGAATTAGTGCGGGTAAGATTTTAAAAGAGCGGGTGGAATTGGAGCGCGATCGCCTTAATGCTTCAGGAAATGCGGCAAAGGTAATTGCGATCGGGCAAGATTCTCGGACATCGGGCGATATGCTATCGGCAGCAATTTCCGCAGGTTTGACGGCAGCAGGCTGGGACGTGTGGCATATCGGGCTATGTCCTACGCCTGCGGTTGCCTATCTCACTGCCAATTCTCCCGAAATCTTTGGCGGCGTAATGATTTCCGCAAGCCATAACCCCCCCGAAGACAATGGGATTAAGTTCTTTGGCGACAATGGCACAAAGCTGTGTAGCGAAACGCAACAGGCGATCGAAGCTTTACTCGAATCCAGACTTCATGCCGATCTCGTTAATTCCTCGACAGATTGGGGCAAGTATCACGAAAAAGCGCATTTAATTTCTGACTATCAAGATTCTCTGCAAAACTCGATCGCGACAGACTTACAAGGTATTAAGGTAGTTCTGGACTTGGCTCACGGCTCCGCGACTCGTGTTTCCCTAGAAGTATTTCAAAATCTTGGCGCAGAGGTGATTTGCCTCCACCAAGAACCCGATGGCGATCGCATTAATGTTAATTGCGGCTCCACCCATCTCGAACCATTACGCGCAGCCGTGAAAGCACATGGCGCAGATATGGGCTTTGCCTTTGATGGCGATGCCGATCGCGTTTTAGCTGTGGATAGCAATGGGCGTGTCGTTGATGGCGATTACATCCTGTACCTCTGGGGTCAGGAATTGCTAGAAAATAATCAACTGCCCAACAATGCGATCGTTACCACGGTCATGGCAAATCTTGGCTTTGAACGCGCATGGCAAAAGCTGGACGGTAATTTTGTGCGGACTGCCGTGGGCGATCAGTATGTTCATGCAGAAATGGTGCGATCGGGCGCAATGCTCGGCGGCGAACAGTCGGGTCATGTGCTATGTCGTCACTATGCCGTCAGTGGTGATGGTTTACTTGCAGCTTTGCATCTGGCGGCTCTTGCCAAGCAAAAAGCTCCTCTTGCCGAACTGATGGATCAGAGCTTCCATCCCTACCCTCAATTGCTGAAAAATGTGCGTGTCGAGGATCGTGAATTGCGCCGCAATTGGCAGACCTGTGATGCACTCGTGCAGGCGATCGCTTTAGCAGAACAGGACTTAGGCGATCGGGGCAGAGTGTTAGTCCGTGCTTCGGGTACAGAGCCATTGATGCGGGTCATGGTGGAAGCTGAAACTCTTGATCTGGCTCAACATTGGACAAATAGCCTCACGGGACTAATTGAAAAACAACTAGTTAAAGTCTAAAAAAATAGGGAGCCGTAGCTCCCTATTTTTTTAGACATGTTACCTATAATAAATATAGCCGTTGCCGCTTGAGTTCAGATATGAGTCACGTCCAAGCATTCATCCATCCGTCTGAAAGTTGGGGAAATCAGATCATGGATAACCTTGACGTGATGATTTGGTCACTGTCTCTGCCCGATCTCACTCCCCTTTATTTCAATGCAACTGCTACCCAAATTTATCAATGCGATCGCGAAGAATTACTTGCCAATTCGCAGCTTTGGTTAGAGGCGATTGCTATTGAAGATCAGCCCAAAATGCAGGAGGCGATCACCCAAGCGCAAGTATCAGGAACGTCGCGTCTCAATTATCAACTGCAAATGCCCAACGGCGAAAGATGTAGGTTTTCGGTACGTTGGAAAATATTTAAAGATGAATCAGGCTCACCTATTCGCCTTGATGCGATCGCGACGGCAATTAGCGACTTACATACAGTTGCCTTTAAACATAAAGAAACTGAAGTAATTCTCTATCAAGGTGAGAGTTATTATGATCAAGCGATCCAAAGAAATAGTGAACTAATTCTGCGGTCAAGACCTGACACTACCATCACCTTTGCAAATGAAGCCCTATGTCGAATCCTAGAATGTAAACTAGAAGAATTGATTGGGCGGAAATGGATTGATTTTGCTGATCCTAATGTTTTAGAAAGTGTCCTCGAAAATATCTCTCTACTCAATCCTGACAAACCAAGTTTTATCTTAATAAATCGCGATCAACGTCCTAATGGACAAGTGGGCTGGATTCAGTGGATTAAACAAGGGATTTTTAATGAAGATGGGAAGCTAATTGAGATCCAGTCAGTGGGGCGAGATATTACAGATCTGAAACTAGCAGAGCTTGGCTTGCATAATCTAAATTTAGAACTAGAGAAGCGCATCACTCAAAGTAATGCAGACTTACGCCAGAGTGAAGCCCGTAATCTAGCAATTCTTCATGCCCTGCCCGATCTATTACTCTTACTCAAGCCCGATGGCACTTGTCTACAGTGCATCATGCCGACATCTCAAGACAAATCCAAATATTTACCCATTCAACATCACATTTCGGAAGTATTAGATGCAGAGGATCTTCAAACTCAGTTAAGAATATATGAAACCGCGATCGCTACAGGTGAAGTCCAAATCTATGAACATCAGTTAACGAAATTTGGCAAAACTGTCTATGAAGAAGTACGAATTGCTCCCTATTGTGAAAATGAACTCTTAGTAATTGTGCGTGATATTACCGATCGCAAACAAACTGAGCAAGAGCTTCAAAATGTCACCGATCGCCTGACCCTTGCCTTAAAATCCGCATCCATTGGCATTTGGGAATGGGATATTGCCAATAACTGTCTAATTTGGGATGAGCGTACCTATGAACTCTATGGCATTAACCCCGATCATGAACTTGATGCCTATTTAGCATGGGCTAATCGTGTCCATCCGAGCGATCGCCAATTCACTGAAAACGAGGTACAGCTAGCTTTAAGCGGCGAAAAGGACTACGAACCAGAATTTCGGATCGTGCTACCCGATGGCAGTATTCGCTATATCAAAGCCTATGCCATAGTTCAGCGAAATGATGAGGGTATACCCCTGCGAATGCTTGGAATCAACTTTGATATTACCAATCGCAAGTTAGCAGAAGCGCAGTTAATCAAGACTGATACCCACCTCAAAACGGCTCAGCGAATCGGGAAGCTAGGCAGTTGGGAATTTGAAACTAGTACAGGAACTCTCACTTGGTCAGAGGAAGTGTTTCGGATTTATGGACTCGAACCGAATACTGAGCCACCCAGTTATGAAGAACTCCAGCAATATATCCATCCAGATGACTGGGAAAATTTTAATAGCACAGTTCAAACAGCGCTCACTTGTCAGAAAGCCTACGATCTAGAACATCGCATCATTCAATCCAATGGCAGATTGATCTATGTATTAGCTAAGGGAGAAATGGTGTATGACAACTCAGGAAAATTAACGCATATCATCGGCACTGCCATTGATATTACAGATCGCAAAGTAGCTGAGCAAAATCTCCAAAATCTCACCGATCGCTTAACTCTCGCCTTAAAATCAGCAGCGATCGGCATTTGGGAATGGGATATTCTTCACGATATTATCCTTTGGGATGATCGGATGTGTGAACTCTATGGAGTCAGTCCAAATCAATCGATCAGCAACTACTTAACTTGGCGCAGCAGTATTCATCCCCATGATTTAGCGATCGCTGAATCCGCTATCCAATTAGCTCTCCGAGGCATCAAAGACTACGATGTCGAATTTCGGATTGTCTTACCCGATGGCAATACGCGCCATATCAAAGCCTATGCCCTGATCCAACGTAATGATCAGGGTGATCCCTATCGCATGATTGGGATTAACTTTGACATTACCGATCGCAAACTCGCCGAAGCAGCCTTAAATCATAGCCATGACCTGCGAGAGGCAATATTTAACGAATCTACAGATGCCCTCTTTTTAGTTGATACCACCACATTACTAACGATTGACTGTAACCTTCCCGCCGTACAACTCTTTGAAGCATCCGATAAAAATCAACTGATTGGCATTAAAGGGCATATCCTTCAGCGCTATCAATTTTCTGATCTAGAAATTGCGGCTATTAGCCTAGAGCTTACTAACAAAGGTTTTTGGAGCCAAGAAGTGGAATACGTTACTTGCCAAGGTAAACTCTTCTGGGGGAATCTTGCGGTTAAACCAATCACAATTGCAGGCATTACCTTGAACTTAGTGCGCGTCACCGATATTAGCGATCGCAAGCAGGCGGAAGCACAGATTCTCCAAACATCGCAACAACTAGAAAGTACCAATCGCGAATTAGAATCCTTTTGCTATTCTGTTTCCCATGATTTACGCGCCCCATTACGTCATATCAACGGATTTGTGAATGCCTTACAACAAAGGATTAAGAAGCATGATGCACTAGATGATCCTAAAGTGGATCACTATTTGCAAGTAATTGATCAAAGTAGCCACAAGATGGGTAATTTAATCGATGGATTATTAGTTCTCTCGCGCTATGGACGCAAACCCCTAGAGAAAAAACAAATTTCCATGCGAGAACTAGTCGATGAAGCAATTGAAATTGTCCGCAGCGATCCTCACCATAATTCCCGCCTTGAATTTGCGATCGGAGACTTACCAAATACTGTTGGCGATCCGATTCTCTTGCAACAGGTATTTCGTAATCTCATTGGCAATGCCGTCAAATTTAGTCGTAATCAGCCTCAACCTCGGATCGAAATTGATAGTTTGCCCGATCAAACGATTAGAATTAAAGATAATGGCGTAGGCTTTCAAATGGAATATGCTGATAAACTTTTTGGAGCCTTTCAAAGGTTACACAGCGAACAAGAATTTGAAGGTACAGGCATTGGTTTAGCGATCGTGCAACGTATTATTCAACGACATGGAGGTTCTATTTGGGCAGAAGGATATCCCGATCAAGGTGCAACTTTCTTTCTCAAGCTTTAACTAAAAGGTAAGGATAGGCGAAGTTGATCGCCACCTATCCTTAAGCATATAAATCCTTGGCTCTAAATATATGGAATATATGGAATTTATGGATCCAACCCACATTTTGCTAGTTGAAGATGACCCCAATGATGTCGAGCTAATTCAAATTGCTTTAGACAGTTACAACTTTGTCAATAAAATCGACGTAGCCGCAGATGGTGAACAAGCTGTGCATTATCTTTTTGGGCGCAATGGTCAGCCTCCCACTCAACCCTTACCAAGGCTAGTACTTTTAGATTTAAAGCTCCCCAAGATTGATGGTATTCAGGTATTAGAGATGATTCGTAGTAATCCTCTTACCCGTAACCTTGTAGTAGTAGTAATGACTTCTTCAGCCGAGAATCGTGATTTAAAAGCTTGCTACGATTTGGGGGTCAACAGTTATATCGTCAAGCCTTTGGATTTCCAACAATTTGTTGAGATGTCGCGACAGGTAGGTTTTTACTGGATGATGCTCAACCAGTTGCCCTCAAATAATTAATGTGACGCGGCGAAGTCGCGTCACATTAATTATTTGAGGGCATTTGTGCCTGACTTCGCAAGGCCTGGAGTTTAGACTAAAAAAGGTAAAAAAGGCAGAGTAAAAGAGATACAAACTGCCTAAAGTAGATGAAAAGTAAAGAGACATCTACAGCCATGATTATTGATAAACTACAAGACTTTCGTCAACAGGTATATAGATTTTTAGGGAACGGACGGGATGCAATATTTGACTTGATGGATGCAGTATTGACCAGTCCGAGAGTGAAATCATTTGTAGAATTATCGTTATCCGCAGTGTATCGAAGAAAATGGTCAAGTCTGTATGAATCATTAAAAGACAGTCGCCCCAACCGAGGCAGGATAAGACGGTTATGTGTGGAACAAATACCCAAAGACATCCGCCCTTTGCTAGCAGGAGACCATACAGGATGGGGAAGACCCCATGCCAAAACGCTAAAAGACAGGAGTTTTGTGCATCAACCGAATTTGGTAGAAGGGAACAAACCGATCGTGTTAGGGCATGACTACAGCACCTTGGCATGGATACCAGAGATGACAGGGAGTTGGGCAATCCCGTTATGTCACGAGCGGATCAGTAGTTTTGAGACAGCAGGGCAAAGAGCCGCATTCCAACTGAGTCAAGTATGTCGAGATTTAACGGTAAGACCAATCGCTACTTACGACAGTGAATATGGCAGTGCCGTCTTTATGAATTTGACTGAGGATATCCCTGCCGATTTACTAATACGTCTACGTCCTAACCGATGCTTATACAAAGCCCCTGCGCCCTACAGTGGTTATGGTCGTCCTCGTAAGCATGGGGATAAATTCCAACTTGCCAATGCTGATAGTTGGGGAGAGCCATCGGCAACTTTTAGCTTAGAAGATGAGACGGTTGGACAGGTGCAAATCCAGCAATGGTCTAACTTACACTTTCGGCAAGCAGCCCAACGACATATTCAAGTTATTCGAGTTACACATTCTCATTGCTCTGGTTTGTGGTTAGCTTGGGTGGGTGAACAGATGCCGACTTTAGACTCCCTTTGGCGCTTGTACTTACGTCGTTTTGCCATCGACCATTGGTATCGTTTTGCCAAACAAAGATTACATTGGACTCTTCCCCATTTGTTGACTCCTCAGCAAGCTTTGCGTTGGAGTGACCTTATGCCTTTACTCTCTTGGCAATTGTGGTTGGCTCGTCAACTGGTTATTGATACTCCTTTGCCTTGGCAGAAACCTCAAACCAATCTTAATTTTGGTCGAGTCGCTCAGGGCTTTGCCGCACTTTTGGTCAGGATTGGCTCTCCTGCTTGTTCTCCCAACCTCGTGGTAAGTCTCTCGGTTGGAAATCTGGACGCAAGCGTTCTCCTTTTTCTCGCTTTCCTGTCGTCAAAAAACGAGCTTCTCGCTCGAAAAAGGTCAATCAAGACTACCTTAATTCCTAACTTTCAATATTCTCTTTTTCTCTCTCTTGCTTTTTCTCAGTTCTCCGTTTTCTGGGTCACTTTTTCCTGCTCTTTTTCTGATTCTCTTAATCAACTTAGTCTAAATTCCAGTAAATTAAGACATAAAAACAAAAAGGAGTTGCGGTGCAAAGCGCCGTAACTCCCTTCTGATTAGGGATGAAAATTAATTCTAATAAGGGTTTGCTTGGCAAGTAAAACAAAAGTAAATAATACTTTTTATAGCAATTTATGTAAGTAAAAATACTATTTAGATGCCTTGATAAAAATGGCATAAAGTAAAATGCATCCTATTGATGTTTAAAGTAGTACAGAGCAAATTTTGAAAGTGTGGCTTTACCGTGCTTTCAAAATTTACTTCGGATTTTCAGTTAGCGCAAAGTGCTGTATTTAATTAAAATTATTCTGTTTTTGATGGGGACTGTAGAGTTAATTTATGATGAGTCAGTTATGGAATCTGTAAAACAGAATGTTGGGCTAATTGTGATTTTAGGGGCAACGGCAACAGGGAAGACGAGCCTAGCGATCGCTCTGGCGAAACATCTCAATGCGCCAATTTTGAGTGCTGACTCGCGCCAAGTTTATCGCTATCTCGATATTGGGACAGCCAAGCCAAGCATCGAGGAACGTCAAGGAGTTCCCCATTACTTGATTGATATTATTGAACCTGACCAAACCTTGACCCTTGCCGATTATCAAGATCAAGTCCAAACTTTGATCGCCAAGTTCCATGCAGAAGGCGTTACACCCATCTTAGTTGGTGGGTCGGGGCTATATATTAAGGCAATTACCGCAGGACTAAAGATTCCCCGTGTCCCACCGCAACCACATCTGCGATCGCAACTTGAGGAATTAGGACAACACTATTGCTACCAAGTCTTACAACAGGTCGATCCTGTGGGAGCAACAAAAATCCATGCCAACGATCAAGTCAGAACTTTGCGATCGCTAGAGGTGTTTTATGTAACGGGTCAGCCTCTCTCATCTCAGCAATACGAGCAACCACCAAGTTATCCCATTGTCCAGATTGGATTGGATTGTGCTGATCTGGGTGCTTATCGGAAACTAGTAGGCGATCGCACTGAGCAAATGTTGGCACAGGGTTGGCTTGATGAAATTCGTGATTTGCAACAGCGCTATGGTGTATATCTGCCGCTTTTAAAAACCCTTGGCTATGGTGAAATGTCTGATTATTTAGCCAATAAAACTGATTTAGCAACGGCAAAAGAACTCACGATTATCCATACCTGCCAATTTGCCAAACGCCAAAGGACATGGTTTCGCGGTTCGGGTAATGGTGATTTACCAATTCATTGGTTGCCGACAGGTAGTACTTGGGAAGATGCGATCAGCATTTTCATAGCTAGAGTGTAACAGTCTCCCTAGTCGATTCTCTCAGTCTCTCCACATCGCGCATCGGTGGTGTCCCAAAGAGTCGCTTGTACTCTCGGCTGAAGTGAGAAGAATCGTCATAACCCACACGGTAGGCAGCACTGGTAGCATCGAGGTTCTGCCCTAGCATCAAACGGCGAGCTTCTTGGAGCCGCAGTTGCTTCTGGAACTGTAAGGGACTCATTGCGGTGATAGCCTTAAAATGATGGTGGAAGCTTGAAACGCTCATGCCAAGCTCTTGTGCGATGCTTTCAATCCGCAGGGGCTGATTAAAGTCCTTACGAAGGCGATCGACGGCTCTAGCAATTTGATGGGTGTTACCACCCAGAACGGCAATATGACAGAGACGACTACCTTGATTTCCCATCAGGAGTCGATAAATGATTTCCCTTGTGATCATGGGTGCGAGCATATGAGCTTCCGCAGGAGAATCTATCAGTCTGACCAGCCGTACTACAGCGTCTAAAAGATTGACATCCAATGGACTTACATCAAGTGCTTTCACATTAGTACGGCTGTGCGATGATGGATGCTCTGCTTCGACCATCACTGAGCCAACTAGGGTAGGATCGAGATCGAGTCTAAGGCTAAGGTAAGGTTTCGCCTTGGATGCTTCTAGAATCTGGCTGACAATCGGCAGTTCGACTGTCGCCAGCAGATAATGCATTGGGTCGTACTGATAGCGATCGCTGCCTAGAAAAATTTCCTTACTGCCTTGGGCAATCACACAAAAGGCAGGGATAGAGACACTATGAATGCATTCCGAAGGTGCGGAGGCGCGGTTGAAGTGCAGTCCTTTCAGTGGCTCAATCTTCCCATCATCACGAATAGTCTGTGCAATCCTCTCAGTTAGCTCGTCTCTATAGGCTTGCGCTCTTTCTGCCTCGCGCTTTGCCTGAGGATCATTGACTAAATTCATATCAGATGTGGCTCCTGTTCTGACAACATTCATTTTTGAGATTTGCAGGATCGTACAACTATCTTAGACGATTGTTCTATTGCTTTAGCCTCAGGATGTCTAGAATAAAGCTAAAGCAATGAAGAATGATTTCGGATTCTTACAGGAATTCTGGATTTTTATTCAAGAGAGACCTTGGCTTTTATTGGGCAGCACACGCATCTTTATCAGGAATATGAACCCATGTATAAAACGAAAGCATACTCAGCAGCTAGTTCAACATCGCCCCTGTCATCCACCCAGATCGTGCGACGCGACCCAACCGAACACGACGTTCAGATCGAGATCCTCTTCTGTGGTATCTGCCACTCCGATATTCATTCGGTGCGTAACGAGTGGAGCAGCATTATGTCTACGGTCTACCCGATTGTCCCCGGTCATGAGATCGTCGGTCGCGTCACCAAGGTCGGTTCGGCAGTGACCAAGTACAAGCTCGGCGATCTCGCTGGGGTTGGATGCTTAGTTGACTCGGATGGTACTTGTCCTCATTGCAAAACGGGGCTTGAGCAGTTCTGCTCGAATCTGACGCTCACCTTCAATTCTCCTGACAAGCACCTCGGAGGCGTTACCTATGGTGGCTACTCCGATAGTATCGTCGTCGATGAACGTTTCGTTCTGCATATTCCCACTAACCTCGATCTCGCTGGAACTGCGCCGCTCCTCTGCGCTGGGATCACCACCTATTCTCCCCTGCGCCACTGGGGCGTTACCAAGGGTAAAAAAGTTGGTGTGGTCGGTCTTGGTGGGCTGGGTCACATGGGTGTGAAGTTCGCCCGTGCTTTCGGAGCGCATGTCGTCGTCTTTACCACTTCGCCCAACAAGAAGGAGGACGCACTACGCCTTGGTGCTGACGAAGTTGTCGTCTCCCACAATACCGATGAAATGCAGAAACACGCTGGCAGCTTCGATTTCATCCTCGACACCGTCTCTGCTAAGCACGACATCAATGCCTATCTCAACCTGCTCCGTCTTGACGGCAACATTACCCTTGTTGGCGCACCTGAGAAGCCTTTAGATGTCTCGGCATTTAGCCTAATCATGGGTCGTCGCAGTCTCTCTGGCTCTAATATCGGCGGCATTGCGGAAACCCAAGAAATGCTTGACTTTTGCGGAGAACATAACATCACTGCCGATGTTGAAATCATCCCAATCCAGAAGGTCAACGAAGCCTACGAACGGCTGCTCAAATCTGATGTGAAATACCGCTTCAGTATTGATATGGCATCCCTTAAATCTGAATAAGCGAGGTGAATCTTCAGAATAAACATGAACGACTACTCGCAGAGGAGGTAAACGTGGATACCAACCGCTTGGAGGCATTCAGCGATGGCGTTTTCGCGATCGCCATCACTCTGCTGGTGCTCGAAATTAAAGTGCCGCCACCCAGCACGGCTCTTGGGATAGCACTCCTCCAGCTTTGGCCGTCCTATCTCGCCTACATAGTGAGCTTCTTGGTGATTGGCGCAATCTGGATCAACCACCACGCTATGTTCAAACATATCGTCCGCGTGGACGGAACCCTGTTGCTACTGAACGTTCTTCACCTGCTGCTGATTGCATTCTTGCCGTTTCCAACCGCCGTGCTTGCGGAAGCGTTCCACCGTGGCATGGATGAGTCAATTGCCGCCGCCTTCTACGGTGGAGTTTTGACCATCATTGGTATCTTCGTCAACGCTATGTGGTGGTATGCCTCTCAGGACGGGCGGTTGATCAGTGTCCACCTCACCGTGACAAAGATTCGGAAAATCAAACGGCAGTACCTCGTCGGTCCGATCGTTTATGCGATCGCTACCGTGGTTGCGTTGGTCTTACCTTGGCTGGCAGTACTACTCTTTATCCTCCTGAATATCTTCTATCTATGGCCTCGCTGGGGGCATCAGATCATCCCATCTTGCATCGATGATTCCACGGTGAGCAGCGATCTCAGCGAAGACGACTGACAGAAACTAGATAGATCGACATCAAAGGAGAAATTATGCAGAAGGTTGTCTTGAACAACGGGTTGGAAATGCCCATTTTGGGATTCGGTGTCTTTCAAATGAATGATCTGGAAGAATGCGAAAGAAGTGTCTCGGACGCGATTGAAGTCGGCTACCGTCTGATTGACACGGCAGCTTCTTACGGTAACGAAGAAGCTGTTGGCAAAGCCATCCAAAAGAGCGGCGTGGCGCGAAATGAGATTTTCATTACTACCAAACTCTGGATTCAGGATGCTGGTTACGAAAGCACCAAACGGGCTTTCCAGCGATCTCTAGACAAGCTGAAGTTGGATTACCTAGACTTATATCTGATCCACCAGCCTTACGGCGACATTTACGGCGCGTGGCGAGCCATGCAAGAGTTGTATCGAGAGGGTCGCATCAAAGCCATCGGTGTCAGCAACTTCTATCCCGATCGGCTCATAGACTTGATTGTTCATAACGAAGTGGTTCCTGCGGTTAACCAGATCGAAACCCATCCCTTCCACCAGCAGATCGAAACCCAGAAGTTCCTGAAGGAAAACAACGTCCAAATCGAATCATGGGGACCGTTCGCCGAAGGCAAAAACAACATTTTCCACAACGACGTTTTGCTGACTATCGCCAAAAAATATGGCAAAAATGTGGCTCAGGTCATCCTGCGCTGGCTGATGCAACGCGATGTGGTAGCGATTCCCAAGTCGGTTCGCAAGGAACGTATGTCCGAAAACTTCAACATTTTCGACTTTGAGCTAAGCACCGACGACATGGATGCAGTTGCGACGTTGGATAGCAAACAAAGTGCCTTCTTTGACCATCGCGATCCTGCCATCGTAAAAGCGTTGGGCACTAGAAAGATCCATGACTGAGCCGATTTTCAACAAATAAAAACGAATAAAGGAGAAGTATCATGCAAAAACGTATACTTGGAAAAAGCAACTTAGAAGTATCGGCGATCGGGCTAGGCTGTATGGGAATGAGCTTTTCCTATGGCCCGCCTAAAGACACGCAGGAGATGACCACTTTGCTTGGGGCTGCTATCGATCGCGGTATTACATTCTTTGACACCGCCGAGGTCTATGGCCCGTACTTGAATGAAGAGCTTGTGGGCGAAGCCCTCGCTCCATTCCGTGAGCAAGTGGTCATTGCCACTAAATTTGGATTTGATCTCAGTCCTAATTCCGATCCTCGTGGGATGAATGGTGCGCCCAAACTGAACAGCCACCCAGAAAACATTAAGCTAGCTGTAGATGGTTCACTCAAACGACTTAAGGTTGAGGTGATCGACCTACTTTATCAGCACCGAGTTGACCCAAACGTTCCCATTGAAGACGTGGCGGGAGCGGTGAAAGAACTAATTCAAGAAGGTAAGGTGAAGCATTTTGGACTCTCTGAAGCAGGTGTGCAAACAATCCGTCGTGCCCACGCAGTCCAGCCAATCACTGCGCTCCAGAGTGAATACTCGCTGTGGACGAGGACTCCTGAGCAGGAAGTGATACCGACCCTTGAGGAACTTGGCATTGGCTTTGTTCCCTATAGCCCACTAGGTAAAGGCTTTCTCACAGGTAAGATGGATGAAAAAACGACCTTCGATAGTTCCGACTTCCGCAGCACCCTACCTCGCTTCACAACTGAGGCTCTCAAGGCGAATCAAGCCTTGATTGATTTGCTCGGCAGCATCGCAGAAAAGAAACAGGCGACACCCGCTCAGATTGCGATCGCTTGGCTACTAGCGCAGAAACCTTGGATCGTGCCGATTCCAGGAACTACAAAGTTACATCGCTTGGACGAAAACATCGGAGCTATCTCTATCGAACTCACTCCCGACGATCTGCGTGATATTGATGCCACCGCTTCAAAGATCACGGTGCAAGGAGCTAGATATCCCGAAAAGTTGGAGCAAATGACTGGACGCTAGTGCCCAAAAAAAGGGGGTGCTTAGCACCCCCTTTTTTGGAAAGATTTATGATTACTTGATTTTGTCCATAATCGAGAAGATCGGTAAGTACATCCCGACGATAATCGAACCAACCATGCCGCCTAATACCACAATCATCAAAGGTTCCATTAAACTTGTCAGTGCTTTGACCGCTTCCTCAACTTCATTTTCATAGAAGTCAGCCACCTTCATCAACATCTTGTCGATTTCCCCAGTTTCTTCACCAATGCTGACCATTTGCAAAGCCATTACAGGAAATACTTCCGTTTTTTCCATCGCAGGCGCAATTTGACCACCTTCTCGCACCGCATTTCTAGCGGACTCGATCGCATTCGAGATCACCAGATTACCTGCTGTCTCGGCAGTAATTTCCAGTGAAGCCAAAATTGGTACACCTGCACGGGAGAGTGAACCAAACGTCCGTGCAAATCGAGCAACCGCAGTTTTGACGACGAGATCACCAAACAAAGGCAATTTCAAGAACAGACCATCAAAATAGAGCTTCCCCGCAGGGGTTGCATACACGCGATTGTAAGCAAAACCCAATCCAAAGAAAGTAATCGGCAAAATCAAAACCGAGGGACTCTTTAAGAAGTTACTGATATTGACCAATATTTGCGTAAATGCAGGTAACTCACCACCTAAGCTCTTAAATACACCATCGAAAATAGGAATGATGAAAATACACATCGCTAAGAAGATAATCACCGCGATCGAAGTAACTACAATCGGGTAGGTCATTGCTGACTTAATTTGGTTAGTTAAACGTGCCGAGTCCTCAAGCAATGTCGCTAGACGGGCTAATACATCATCCAGCACACCACCCGTTTCCCCTGCTTGCACCATTGCACAATATAGTTTGTCAAAAACCTTGGGGTGCTTCCGCAGCGCATCGGAAAAGTTAGTACCTTGCTGTACATCATCAAGTACTTCCGTGAGGGCGATTTTTAGCCGAGGATTGGAACATTGATCAACCATGACCCCCAAACCACGTACCATTGATACCCCTGCATTGACCAAGGTAGCTAATTGTCGTGAAAACAACGCTAAATCCTTGACCGTTACCTTTTTCATGGTAATGCCAGAAAAACTAAAACCGCTCTTTACCTCTTTGATTTCTTGAATAACAAAGCCTTTTTGTCTCCAAGTATCACGAGCTTCTTTGAGGGTTTCGGCAACCATGGTTTGCTGTACAGATTTGCCCTTAGAGTCCTTTAAATTGGCTTGAAACTTTGCCATGATGACACCTCTTTATAAAGAAATTACAGGTTGAAATAGATAGAAATACTCAACAAGCAAAAACTAACCATTAATTGACTTTGAACGCACCATATCTTGCGATCGTATATCTCCTGTAGCTTTGCGTTTCATTACAGGTGCAGGGTTAGGTCCAACTACCCGTAGTAATTCTTCAGGACGTGAAGTTTTAGACATCGCCGCTTCAAAGGTGATATCTCCATCCAGATATAACTTGGCTAATATCGATTCAAGGGTCTGCATAGAGTCTTTACCACCTGTTTGGATAAAGCCATACATTTGGGCTGTCTTACCTTCACGAATGAGGTTAGCGATCGCAGGTGTAACTACCATGATTTCCTGTGCCATTACCCGTCCAAACTGTCCAGGTTGAGGATTATGACGAGGGATAAGGGTTTGGCTCAATACTGCTACGAGGGAGTTGGAAAGCTGTACGCGAATTTGTCCTTGCTGCTCTGGGGGAAATACATCAACAATACGGTCTACGGTTTGAGATGCGGAGCTAGTATGCAACGTTCCAAATACGAGATGTCCTGTTTCCGCAGCAGATACTGCGAGCTGAATTGTTTCTAAATCGCGCATTTCTCCTACAAGGATGACATCAGGATCCTCACGTAAGGCTGCTTTCAAAGCATTCGCAAAGGTTTTTGTATCTTCCCCCACCTGACGTTGGTGAATCACACTCTTGACAGATTCATATACAAACTCAATCGGATCTTCGACTGTAAGGATATGTTCTGCACGAGTTTTGTTGATCGTTTGGATCATTGCTGCGAGAGTGGTGGTTTTCCCCGAACCTGTGGGTCCTGTTACCAGTACTAGTCCCCGTGGCTTTTCGCTAAGTTCACGCACAATAGGCGGTAGGTTGAGATCATCCATATCAGGAATCTTGGAAGATAGCGCCCGCAGGCAAGCCGCAATGGTTCCCCGATCCTTATACACATTCACCCGAAATCTAGCTAATCCTTTTACACCGTAAGAACAGTCCAATTCCCAAGTTTGCTCAAGGGTTTTGCGCTGATTATTATTTAACATCGCGAAGATCAATCGCTGACATTCTTCTGGTGTAAGGGGATCGCGATCAGTGCGGGTGAGGTGACCATTAATACGAATGTAAGGTGGAAGCCCTGCGGAAATATGTAAGTCTGAGCCCTTGCGCTCTACCACTTCTTCCATCAAGTCTTCGATGATATAGTCCATTACCATAGCGAATAATTCTCCTGATCAAATCCTAATAAGTTGCATAATTCCCTGTATCTTGTTTAAAACTTGCGCTTTACCCAAGTTATCCCAACAATTTCTCAACAAGTGTCTCAAATAATTATCTAAAAGATTCTTAGCGGTGAAAGTAACTACTAAAAGCTTTTCACCGCTAAATATTTAGAAGGTTCTAGGTGTAGTGCAGTACGGACATTCAACGGTTTCGGGCGTGAGCATCGCATCACAGTTGTCGCACTCCAGCCCTTTACCGCGACGAGCGCGTTCTTCGGCTTCTCTACCTTTATCGGTATAAACCACGCGCAATACTTCATCAAGGGTGGTTGTACCTAGTCTGACGAGATCAAAGGCATATGCCATCAGGGTTTTCATGCCTTCTTGCACAGCAATTTCCTTGATGACTTCGGTAGTAGCTCCCTTGTTAATCGCGCTTTGCAGACGCTCGGTCATCTTCATGATTTCATAGACCCCTGCACGACCTTTATAGCCAGAGCCGTTACATTTAGGGCATACACGCTGACCGGGAAGCATGGCATCACGGTTAACAATGTTGGCGCGGTAGAAGGTCTTTTCAAGATCGCTACTGGGTAATCCAAAGCGATCGAGTTCTTCTTGGGATGGATTGTAGGGGATGCGGCAGTTGTCACAGACACGGCGCAATAAACGCTGGGCGAGTACACCAATGATGGCGGTACTTGCCATAAATGGCTCGACACCCATTTCTTCAAGACGGGCAATACAACTAGGCGCGTCGTTAGTATGGAGGGTGGTCAGTACTAAGTGACCTGTCAGCGCTGCCTCGATCGCAGTTTTGGCTGTTTCTGCGTCACGGGTTTCACCCACGAGGATTACGTCAGGATCTTGGCGCAGGAATGCTCGGAGAATACTCGCAAAGGTCATCCCCTTTTCACGCAAAACTTGACATTGGGTCAGTCCAGGCAAGTTATATTCAACGGGATCTTCGGCGGTACTGATGTTAATACCAGGGTCGTTACATTCAGCGAGGGTTGAGTATAGGGTGGTTGTTTTGCCTGAACCCGTAGGACCTGTAACAAGGATCAATCCATAGGGACGTTTGGCAAAACTTTGCATCAGTTCTAAACTTTCGGGATCACTGATTAACTTATCGAGCCCAAGTTGGGTATTGGAGTTATCCAGAATCCGCAGACAGACTTTCTCACCATTTTGAGTAGGGCAAGTATTGACGCGAAAGTCTACACGACGACCTTGGAAATTACGCTTGAGTTTGCCATCTTGGGGAACCCGTTTTTCCGCAATGTTGAGGTTAGAGATAATCTTGAAGCGGGAGATTACTGCATTGATAATGTTCTTAGGTAAACGCTTGTTATCACTAAGGAAGAAGTATTCACGGAGAACGCCATCTTTCCGCAGGCGGATACATAGGTCTTTTTCCTGTGGCTCGATGTGGATGTCTGAACATCCTTCCTTGAGTGCTTTGACAAGAATTTTATCGACGAGGCTGATAATTGGGGCGGAGTTTTCACCGCCAACCATGAGTTCATCACCTTCATCCGCATCAGATATATCTTCGCCAAAGACATCATCCTTGACTTGGAGATCTTCGTCACTGATGGCTCCTTCAGCCTTGGCACTCTTGTTGACTTGAAACTGGACAATGCCGTCAAATATATGGTGGAAATCTTCACGAGCAATCACGCGCCTAATTACGGTGATATTTTTGAGCAGGCGGGCGATCTCATTTTGGACTTTATAACTATCGGGGGCAACTACGGCAAGGGTAATGCTATTTTCAGTTTTAATTAGCGGCAGCATCTCACAGTCGCGGCAACTGGAGATGGGGAGGATATTGGAGTCGAGTAGGGCACTGAGGGTGGGGATGTCAAATTTATCAACTTCAACATCGGGATCAATTGGCTCAATGCCATAAAGAACACGTAGTTCAAAAAGTTGCTGGCGCTTGTAGTAGCGGGTAATGTCGGGGGCGAGTTGCTGCCCCAAAATTTGCTCTAGGGCGTTGAGAAATGGAACGTTCTGTTCTTGGCTATCCTTGACAGCGCGATCGAACTGGTCGGAGGTAGCATGTCCTGCTTGAATTAGTTTGCTCTCAAAGGGAGTACGACCTCCTCGTTTGGCAAGAGCTTTGGTTCTGTTTCTGCTGGCGGCGGTGGATGGCGCTTGATCTGATGTATTCATAGCCCAAGAGTTCCTAAGATTTCATTACCCAAGTAATAAGTTTACGATCGCCTAGAATTGTAGATATTTATTGGGGATATTTCTTTAGAAATTTATAGATCGTTTATGGAGATTTATTTCCAAGATTGTAAAGAAATATTGCCAAAAACCTTCATTTCCAATTGATCACAAAGCCATGTAAGGCGATCATAGGCGATCATAACTTTTTACATAACTATATGGGGCAAAAATACCATAACTGTTTCATAGTTTTTACAAAACATCGAGTTTTCTCATCAAGATATAGCAGCCCTAAATCATTTGTAGATTTTGGGGTTTGTGGAAGCGCACCATTTAGGATTGCTATTTTGTAGAGAGGGTTTGCTATGGTTTTCTGAGAGATTGCCAACGGATTTTGGGATGCTGGACGAGCATTTGTGCGATCGCGATCGCACCTTTTTGATTTAAGTGACTCGGATCAGAAAAAAGTTCTGCTTGATTTTGGATTGCTTGGGAAATATCGAGATAGGTAAAGCCTTCTCGCAGAGCAAGTTCCTGCATTCTGCTGTTAAAAGTCGCTTCATAGCGGGTGCGAATCGCATCAAGGTAAGTGTTATGTAAGGGCATATTCACCACCAAAAGCTCAATATTATTGCGGCGGCAAAAATCGACGACATTGGCAAAGGCATCAAACTGGGAACCAGTGGTCTCGAAATTGCGATAGTCGAGATCGTAGTCCCCGGGTACTTGGGGAAATTTCTGGAAATAGGTTTTGGGATCAAAAGTGACATCGAAGGCAACAAATCCTTTGGAATCAAGGGCAGTAGCTGTACTTGGCATTGTTGCGGCAATCAAGGCTTCACTGTTGCTCAGCATATGGGTATTGCGATCAAAGCCTTTGACAACAGAAGTTCTCACCTCTTGACGGTTTGCCGTGGTCGCAAAAATGCCATTAAAAACTTGGTTGAGAGGGTTTTCGGGTTTAGTGGCAATATTGGGCGACTGTGGTTCGGGATTGATCCCATTATTTTTTAAGGTTTCCTGCAATTGCTTATAGCCTGTGGAAGCGGTGATTTCGTCATAGGTAATGTCGCTACGACTGCTATTAAAAGCTCTGAGACCATCTGCCCAAATAATCATGCGGGGAAGTTGGGGACGGGAAAGGATTTGGGTGACTTGCAAATTGACGACCTTGGCAGTTGCCCCATCAATACCCAGATTAAAAACACTGGCTCCCTTGTAACCTCTATTAACTAATTCTTTTTCGAGAATGTTTGGTTCTACGCCCCGTAATGCTCTCGAACTACCGACGATTAGCACATCAGGCGATCGCTTTTTGTTGGTGATCTGCCAATCTAGCAAAGCCAATTTTTCATTAAATAACGCGATATTAAAATTCAGCGCAGGTTTGTTGGTAATGCCTTTATCTGGAGGATTTTCTTGCAGATTGATCTTAGAATCGGCGATGACTAACTTTGTTTGCTCTTGGGGCTGAGCATAATGATTGAGGGTGCGATCGATCGCTACAGTTGCCCCAATCCCGATCGCTATACTCGCTACACAGACAGTGACGGAAGGCATTTGTGGGGAAGTGTGACCAACTATCTTGGTAGCTGCCATAAAGCGATCGCCTAGATAGCCTATTAATCGCTGCCAAGGACTCAGCTCAACATCTTCGCTTTGACTAGCGATGAGGTCGGGGGACTCTGTTACTAAATTCTCTTGTATATCAGGATTGGAATCAGCCGTGCCGATCGCTAATAAATCGATCTCAAATGACCAACTCGGCTTTTTTTGACCCAGAATCCGACTCGATACGGTGACTGACTGAAAATATTCTGATGCTTTGACCTTGCGTAAGGTATTCAACATGGGCAGAGCTACTTCAGCCTGCAAAAGACTAGTGCGAGTCTCACATAATAAATTGAGGCAATTGTTTTGCAAAAGTAACTTGAGCTTAGTTTGCGCGAGTTTTGGATCTGACTGAAAGACCGTTAGTAAAGCGGCGATTACCTCAGCCGCCACGATCGCTGATGGTGCGATCGGTAAGTCCACCCCCAAAGCCCATGCCTTGCCATGTAACTTGAGCCGCCGAATTCCTTCGGCAAATAAAACTGAACCCTCTAAATCCTGAGTACTTGGGGCGATCGCCTCTAAAATTTGGGTGGCACATCCCACTTCAGGATCTTGACTATAAATATATAAGCAATCCCCCTTTTGCTTCGTATGCGAAAATTTCAGCCCTGATAGACTTTCGGGCAAAGCGATCGCTGCTGCTGATTCCCTTCCCAAATCGGCATCTGACTCTGGACTCTGATCAGTAATTTTACTCAATCGACTTATAGTCAAACTTGTGTTTACACTAGGTAAATCTGAACTTGCGTCCGTTGATATTGGATTTGCATCTAAGGATGTTATTTCCATTGGATATAGAGAGGTCAGCAGGATGAAAATTTTGCTATAAGGTTAGCACGGCGAATTCACGACGGTATAAAAAGTTATTAGGTTTCTATGCAAGAACCCAACTATCCTCAAAATGAATCTATTCGCATTGATACCCTGCGATCGCTAAATATTCTTGATACACCGTCAGAAGAGCGTTTTGATCGTCTTACTAGGCTAGCTAAGCGATTATTTGCAGTGCCAATTGCCTTAGTTAGTTTGATTGATGTTAATCGTCAATGGTTTAAGTCCTGCATTGGCTTAGAGGTAAAAGAAACAGCCAGAAATATTTCCTTTTGCGGTCACGCGATCCTCGAAAATGATATTTTAATGATTCCTGATGCCACCCTTGATGAGCGATTTTATGACAATCCTTTAGTGACGGATGAGCCAAGAATTCGCTTCTATGCTGGGGTTCCCCTCGTTGTGGCAAATGGCAGTAAAGTCGGTACGCTATGTCTCATTGATCGCCAACCTCGAACCCTCAATGATGAAGAGCAAGAGCTATTGCGTGATTTGGGGCATTTAGCTGAACAGGAGCTAGCCGCCATCCATCTTGCTACTATTGATGAACTAACTCAAATCTCCAATCGGCGCGGGTTTAAAGCCCTGTCTACCCATGCACTCAATCTATGTAAGCGGTTGAATAGGACTGCATCACTATTTTTCTTTGATTTGGATTTCTTCAAGGAAATTAACGATCGCTATGGACATGCCGAAGGCGATCGCGCCTTGATTGGGTTCAGTAAAATTTTGCAAGAGACTTTTCGGGAGTCAGATGTCATTGGTCGGTTAGGTGGCGATGAGTTTGTTGCCCTATTGACCAATGCCGATCAGACAGATGGTCAGCTAGTCCTCAAACGCCTTGATCAAATCCGTACCGATTTTAATCAAAGGGAAGCGCGTGGTTATGATATCCAGTGCAGTGTCGGCATGGTGGAGTTCGATCCTCATCGCCATCAATCCATTGATGATCTTTTGCAAGATGGCGATCGCTTGATGTATGCCCAAAAGCAAATGAAGCGTAAATCAGGCAATTAGAAGAAGTTTTCGCTTTGCGAGAACTTCTTCTTGTTTAGAAAATGAGGCTATTACTGACCGCATTGATATTGGTATTGTTAACAGTTACCAAATTGACCAAGTTATTGGCATTGCCTAATCCGTCGGGAGAGACTTGGACAACCGTGTTTGTACCAAGTTGCTGGAATCGGACAAATCCATCAGCGATTGCATTAGAGCCTTGGTAGTTGATGGAACTCAGTACACCCTTGAGATTAATGGCATCACCAGTAGCGAAATCGAGGACTGTATCACCTGCCTGATTGATATTGTTAAACAGGAATGTGTCATTACCTGCACCACCGACAAGGATGTCATTTCCCTTGCCACCGATGAGGATATCGTTGCCAGCACCGCCAGAAATATATTCATTGGCATCGGTTCCTTGCAAAGTATCACTCCAGCTAAAGCCAAAGAGAAATTGAGAATTGGTAGTAGCAGAGGGATTGCTTGCGTAGTTGAGCAGGGTTTGCCCCATTTCAGTCGATCGCCAATCTTTGTTAGCTGCCATCACGCGATCGAGGGTATCGGCACTGATCGCAGCATCGCCTTTAACGCGGAAGATAATATCGTTGTAATCGCGATCGCTTACGCCATCAAGACGCTGATCTTCAATGGAGAGCACAAATGAACCATTGCCGACATCGGTTTTGCCCATTTGGAAACTGCGGCTAGGATTGTTATCGAGCATGGAGAACAAAGGACGCTTAGTGCCATCAATTGCTGGATTTGCTATCACTTCGCTGATTGTGCCATTGGGAACTTGGAACACACCATAAGAAGCATTAGGTGCAAGATTGAGGGTTCTCGTTCCCTTATAAATACCAGAATTATAGTTTGATTCCCAATCAAGTCCACTGGTGAACTTTGCAGCATCGGTATTATCAGACACGATGACATAACCTTGAGTGGAATTACTCGCAACACGTCGAGCAGCCTCAGCAATGAACGCAGTAGAACCCGCAGCATATGCATCCATGCCATCAAGGCTGAAAATACCGACATCACCTTTATAAGCACCACCATCGTAGAGGAATTCCACTTCGATCTTGCCAGTTGAGCCAGCGTTAATCACGCCTTTGTCATATTCGGCACGGTTGGCATAGGCAAGTAATTCTTTGCCCCCATCAGAGGTACGCCAGTCACGTTCAGGATTGACCAAATTATTCATCAAAGGTACGTCACTGGTTGCTCCCTTGACTTGAATCACGATGTCGTTATAGTCGCGATCGGAAATATTGGGCAAGTCTAAACGATTATCTTCAAAGGCATAGGTGTTTTTGCCATCGACATTAACCATTTGTCCGAAGGCTGTTCCAAAGGGATTTGCTTCTGGAATTGAGAACATCGGCAAGTTGCCAGTTTGATTAATGATGCTTATATCATTGGCGATCGCCGATATTGTATTGTTCTGCACCAGCATAAAGGCAAAGTGACCACGGGGAGCCATGTCAAAGGTTTGCGCGCCCTTGTATGTGCCAGAGTTGAAGTTCGCTTCCCACGCCACTTGATCGGAGAATTTTGCGGCATCAGTTTGATCCTTAATAACTACATGTCCAAGATTAGATTCACTTAAAGCCCGACGTGCTGCTTCTTGAATGAATTCTGTGGAACCAGCTTTGAGGTTATCCATCCCATCAAGGCTGAAAATTGCTAATTCACCTTGATACCAACCACCATCATGGAGATAGTCAATGCGAACCTTACCCGTTTCTCCTGTATCGAAAATACCGCCACTATATTCTGGACGTGTGGCATATTGAAGTAGTTCTTGCCCTACCGAGGACTTACGCCAATCGCGATCGCTATTAACATCATTGTCCATTGAGGATGCAACACCCTTCGCACCTGTGAAGCGGAAGACCATATCGTTGTAATCCTTGTCCGACATCGTGCCCCAATCGGTACGCACATCTTCCATGCCAAAGGTGTCGCCTTTACCTGTCACATCAACGATTTGACGAATGTTGCTTGGTGCACCGATATTTGCTTGAGGAATTGAATAGATCGGTAAGCGATTGCCAGACCACATTTTGGTCACATCATAGGCAAGTTCTTGCACGGTACTATTCTGGATTAGCATTACCGCAAAGTCTTCACCTGCATTCATCGCATAGGTTTTAACTCCCTTATAGGCTCCAGCACTGAAGTTATCTTCCCATGCAAATTTAGCATTGTATTTGGAACCTTCATTGCGATCCTGAATCACGATATGACCTAGGGTAGAATCGCTCAAGGCACGACGGGTAGCTTCTTGGGCAAATTCATAGGAATCAACCTGTAAGCCTTCCATTCCTTTGAGGCTAAAGATTGCCATTTCGCCCTGATACCAGCCACCATCATAGAGATAGTCCACACCTACTTGACCAGAATCATCAACGCGAAATACTCCAGAGTTAAAGGTCGAACGGCTAGCATAATCCGTAATTTGCTTACCGATCGCATTATCGATCCAATCTTTGGTAACTGCGCTCACATCATCGACTGCGAGAATCCCATTACCTTGAGCACCAGTTAATTGAAAGACTAGATCGTTATAGTCATAGTCGGAGCCATTCTTGAGGCGGACATCTTCCATGGCAAAGACATTGCCTCTGCCTTCGATTCCCTCGACTTGCGTAAATTGTGTACTGCTATCAGGATTAGCGGCACTAATGGAAAATAGAGGCACGCGATCGCTAACTAGTTCTAAACTATTAGTTAAACTACCAAAAGTTTGGTTAACGGTTCCATTAGGAATTAACATGAAAGCGACTTGATCGCCTGCCTGCATGGAGAAGTTTTTTATACCTTTGTATGTGCCACTATTAAAGTTATCTTCCCAGTCTAATTGAGCACTAAACTTTGCACCTTCAGAACCATCAGAAACTAATATTCTGCCTTGAGTAGAGTTAGTCAGGGCGCGACGAGTCGCTTCTTGGATAAATGCGGCTGAGCCAACCTCTAGGTTTTCCATTCCCTTTAGACTAAATACCGCGAGTTCCCCTTGAAACTTGCCACCATCAAATAAAAAATCAAAGCTGAGTTTGCCCGTTGCCCCTACTGTGAATGTCCCTTGTGCTGCCATGACCTTATTACCTTTAACTTACAACCAACTGTTAACTTGTTCTTGACTTCCTATTCCCTTGGGAGGACTTAGTTTTTGGGCGATTAGTTATCCCATGACTCATAGGTTAGGACTTGCAGCTAGCTTCAAGGTCAAGATGGACAAAACCAAAATTCCTATAAAAAAAACTTATCAATCGATATAGCAAAAAAAGAGTTAGCTAGTACAAAACAAAACTGAAGAAGAGGAGTTGCGGCGCGAAGCGCCGCAACTCCTCTTCTTCGGTTTTATGTCCTAAGCAAAACTTACATTGCTATATTAATTAAAGTGCCTGTGGCTTCGACTTCGCTCAGCCAACGTTAACTGAGCGAAGTCGAACATTAGCTGAGCGAAGTCGAACATTAGCTGAGCGAAGTCGAAGCTAGATAACTTTGGTGGGACATTTTTTATCCGCAAGTCCCTAACTTGATCAATCTATGTTGATTTCGGCGTTACAATTTTGACTAGAAAATGCATTCCGTAAAATTATGGAACCCAGCGAAGGCGATCAAGTTATTAATGTTCGTGGTTGGTTGATCGGGGAGCTAAGCCGTTTAGTCGAAATTCCTACAGCAACGATTCGCTATTACGAACGTTTGGGATTGTTGCTCAAACCATTGCGATCGCCACAGGGTTATCGTCTTTATGCGGCTGATGCGTTAGAGCGATTGTTATTTATTCAAAGTGCTAAAGCCTTTGGGCTATCCCTTGAGGAAATCAAACAATTACTAGACTTACAAGCATCGCAAACTATTCCCTATGCAACTTTTCAGCAGATGGTGAAGCAATATCTAGGCAAGCTGGATCAGCAAATTCAAGAGTTAGTATCTCAACGTCAAGCGGTTTCCCAACGACTTGATCGCATTGCCGAAGCTCTACCTGATTGTGATATCACTATGACGGAACTAACTCAAAATCCTCTGCTCAATCTCATGAGTGAAGCTACCGATGCGATCGCTTTAGAACAAAATCAAGGCGAGATGCCTCGGTTGGGTAATCTATTTAGCAATCGCAGTCAGGAGGTTCTCTATATGTATTCCGTCGGTAAGCGGAACTTTCGGCTGATGAATTTGGTGAGTGCAAAACTCAATGGGGCAAATTTGAGTGGTGCGGACTTTACTAATGCCAAATTAATGCTGGCGGATTTATGTGAGTTATCAGCGATCGAGACTCGGTTTGTGGGGGCAAATTTAGCGGGGGCAATGATGAGTGAGGCTTGTTTACAAAAGTCAAATTTCACGGATGCTTTATTGATGGGTGCAGATCTCAGTGGTGCGGATTTGGAAGATGCAAATTTTACGGCGGCGAATTTGGGAGGTGTGAACTTTGCTGGCGCAAATTTGCAGGGAGTGAATTTCCATGATGCGATTTTGGCAGGTGCAGATTTTAGTAATACTGCTGTTTCCATTACTCTGCAAAGCAAAGTTTGATAATTGCGATTTTTGGATGCAAATAAATTAAAAGATTATCAATTTTCTTAGGTGTGTTCTAACTGTATGGAATCAAAAGATAATAAAAGGATTACATAAAGGACAATTTGATAATCTGTTGGGACATAGCAATGATCTAAACACAAAATTTCATTTATACTTGAGATCTAAGCATTGCTTTGTATCATAATTAAGACCATATGCATTTCAAATTTTCTCCAAGTATCCTTAGCAGGCTAGGAGAAGAACTAATTCCTAACCCTGATCAGGGAATCTTGGAGCTAGTTAAAAACTCCTATGATGCAGATGCCACAGTATGTGAGATCGAGTTATTTAATACCGAGGAGATCGGTGGTAGCATTGTTATCTCTGATAACGGTATGGGGATGGATCTTGAAACTCTTCAAAGCGGCTGGTTCGTTATTGGTAAATCGGAGAAAGAGGGAGCTAGCGATCGCACACCAGTTCATAATCGTTTGCGAGTTGGCTCTAAAGGTCTAGGAAGGTTAGCTGCGTTGCGTCATGGAAGCCATGTAGAACTTACAACACGCCCTAAAAGTAAACCAAATATAGAGTATATTGTCAGTGTTTGCTGGAATGATTTTGATACTGTTGATTCTGTTGAAGATGTGTCTCTATCACCAAATATAAGGCAAACAGAATTAGGACATGGCACAACAATTATCATTAGTAACTTGAAGGTGAAAATTGGCAAACTAGAGATTAATAGACTTGCTAGAGGTCTGTTACTATTAGCCGATCCTTTTGAGACCAATATATCATTTCGACCTAGACTGATTGGTACTGGGTTCACAGATATAGAAAGGCAAGTCAATGAGCAGTTCTTTGATGATGCTGAATTCTTTCTTAAAGCTTCACTTGATGAAAATGGATATGCTTTAGCTAATTTGTTTGACCGCAAAGGCGCACTTGTTGCTTCAGCATCACATTATGACATTAGTAAGCATCGAAAACAAATAGATATAGCTGAGCGAGCATTAGATGAAGAAAAGTTTTCTACTGATAGCCCTTATCTAAAATCTGTACCTGTCGATTTTGAGTTATGGATCTTTCAGTTGAACCCACAAAGTTTTTCTCCTCTTGATCGTCATCATCTTCCCAAAATTCGACACTGGTTAGAAGCTGTTGGTGGTGTACATCTGTACCATCGAGGATTGAGAGTAGCCCCTTATGGAGATAAAGGAGATGACTGGCTAAAAATCAATTTTTCGCGATCACGTAATCCTCAAGTTCGTCCTTCAAATAGCACTGTTATTGGTAGGGTTATTGCCGAAGATTCAAATAGTCAGTTGTTACAAAAAACAGACCGTCTTGGATTTCTAGAAAATGAGACATTTCTCAATTTGCAGCAATTTGCAATGAATACGCTCGAATGGGTTGCAGATTTTCGCTTACAAACAGTAGAAGTAAAACAGGAACAAGTAAAAAGAGAAATAAAGCCCAAAATTGCTGAAGCAAAGAAAAATATTGAGGATATTATTACGACTTATATTCTAGAACCAAAACCTCAAGAAGAGACATTATTGGCATTCAAAGGTTATGACAACATTAGAGAAGAGGAGGTTGATATTCTAAATGTAGAGTTACAACTATATCGCAGTTTAGCAACAGCAGGGACTACTGCTGCTATTTTTGCCCATGAGTCAGGTAGAGAAATTAATACGTTGAAAGGACAAGTTGGTATTTTAAATGCAAAAATGCAGAAATATATAGAAAATGAAATATATGTCAAATATTTTGCAAAAACTTTCACAACCATCCAAAAATTGGCTGGTTCAGTTCAGAGCTTTGCCAAATATCCAATATATCTATTAAAAAAAGAAAAACGATCTAGAAGGAGTGTTGAGATACATCAAGTGATTAACGATGTAATTAGCTTGTTTGATCCTTTTCTCGAAAGTTCCAATACTACTATTGAGCTAGATAGAGTCGATAGTGAACTTAATTTGAGGGGAAGTACGGCTCTTGTAGAGGCGATTTTAATAAATCTAATTACTAATTCAATTAATGCTTTTAATGAAAAAAATGCACCTATTCAAAATAGGAAGATTGTAATCCGAACGGAATCAAATGAAGAATTTATTTGGCTAAGAGTCATGGATAATGCGTTGGGTATTCAAGGGCTAACAATAGATGAAATCTGGCTAGCTGGCAAAACCACCACACGTTCAGGTACTGGATTAGGATTAAAAATAGCAAAAGACTCAGTTATAGATTTAGGAGGGCAAATTAGTGTGATAGCCAATGGTCAATTAGGTGGAGCCGAGTTTATTGTCCAATTACCTTTAAAATAGGATAGTTTATTATGAAAATCGCGATCATAGATGATGAATATAGGTCGAGAGAGACATTAGCTGAGACTCTTGAACTAGTTGGGTTTGAAACTTTTATAGTTGAGAATTCATTTGATGAAATTGATGAATTAGTTCAATATATCAAAAACAATGCTCAAGCTGCTATATGCGATCACCGACTTTCTGATCATGGTTTAGCTCAATTTACAGGGGCTGAATTGATGCCTTCACTTTATCAAAATAAACTTCCATTTCTTCTAATAACTCAATATACTGATCAAGATATTAATGATTCTATTCGTAAATATAGGGATAAAATCCCTATTGTCTTGAAACGGGAAGAGTTAATTGATCTATACGATATAGATACTATTGGTAATAAAATCAAAAAAGGTCTTGAAACTTGCTCTCAAGAGTTTCAAAATATTATGTCGTCGTCACGCCGACCTCATAGAACATTTATCCATATCGTTAACATTAGTAATGGTCTTGTAGATGCTTTTGTTCCTAGTTGGAACCCTTACCATGCAGTTAGCTTTCCAGTGTCACTGATACCAGAAGAAATTTTCCCTAATATAGAATCTCGTCTTAAACAAAAAGAGGATACTTGGTTAATTGCTTGTGTTAATACAGGGGCAGACAAAGCAGATGATCTTTACTTTACAAAATTTGAAGTAGCACCAGAGTTAGATGACAATGACGGACTTGCCTAGACTATTTGTTTTAGATGTTGCTCACGGAAACTGCTCAATTCTTCAGGATACTGAGGGTAATATCGTTATTGACTGTGCCCATGGTGACACATTGATTCAAACACTTCGTCATATTGGGATTTCGCAAATTGATCGCATCATGATTTCTCATGCTGATCAAGATCACTTTAAGGGATTTATTGATTTGCTTGCAGACGAATCAATCACAGTAAAGCATATTCATATTAATCCTGACACTATAAAAGATAGTCAGGTTTTTATGGCAATGCGTTTAGCAATTAAAGACGCGCAAACACGTGGCAATGTAAGCCACAATTATCTAGATACAGATATGACAGGAATGTTAGATGTGGGTGAAGTTAGAGTAGAAGTCCTTTCTCCAAACAAAGATATTATGGGCTATTCAGGTGGTAAAGATTTGAAAGGAAGAACTTTATCATCTAACTCGGTGTCAGCGGTTATTCGGTTAGTTTATAAATCTCGTGGTGTAGCTCTACTTGCAGGCGATATTGATCAGATAGGATTAGAGAATTTACTCAATAATATTTCTAAGATTGAATCTGACGTTCTCATTTTTCCACATCACGGCGGAAACACAGGATCTGGCAGCACAAAAGCTAATCAAGATTTTACTTCAAAACTATGTCAGCAAGTCAATCCAAAACTAGTAGTCTTCTCAACTGGTAGAAGGAATGAAGAACCACATTATCCTCGTCAAGAAATTGTAAAGTCTGTAATTGATACACTGCCTAATGTGCATATTATGTGTACTCAACTTGCAAAGACTTGTTCTCCTGAGATATTATCAACTACTCCTACTCACTTAAACACACTGCCATCAAAAGGACGAGACGATAAACACTGCTGTGGTGGAACAGTTGTCATCAATTTGAGTGAAACTGAAACTAATTATTCTCCAAGTTCTAAGCACAAGCAATTTGTGAAAGAAAGAGTGATCTCTGCTTTATGCATACCTAATAAGTAAAATTTACTACACCAAATAAATTTTTGCTTGTGTCGATATCTCTAAGTATTGCTCCTCATCGGTACATAAAGCATAAAAAAATCTGTGCTTTTATCAAAAAGATAGACATATAACATATATAAAATTAGCATTTCTGAATCTATAAAACAGAGTTAGATTTTTGCGAGCAGTCTATTCGTTATTCCTCGTGAATTAGATAGATAGAAGCATTGAAACCAGAATATGCTTATTCTAAATTAGCAAAGCTAAAAACGCAGAAATTAATTTGAAAAGAAATCTGTATGGTGCTTTTGTGAAATGTTTTTATCGGTGAAGATTTTAGGGAATACTAAATAAGGTAATCGCTATAACTAATATTATTGTTATTACTTATAGGTATATTTAAACTGTCTTTCAAGCGATCGCTATGACCATTCTTTCTAAATACGAAGAATTAACGCAAATCTATGATGGTGAAAGCTCACAAGTTTATAGTGCTCGACATATAGAAGATGGTCAATCAGTAATCCTCAAAGTTTTAAAAACAGAATATCCAACCCCAGAACAAATTCGTCGTTATCGGCAGGAATATCATCTCACACATCAACTACAACTACCCAAAGTAATCAGAGCCTTTGGCTTAGAAGAATGGCAACGAACCCTCGTAATTGTTTTTGAAGACTTTGGCGGTATTTCTCTTTCTCAATTATTAAAGCAATATCCTCAGGGTTTACCACTAGATCTCTTTTTTACGCTAGCTTTCAAGCTGTCTAACGCCCTAGGACAACTCCATAGCCAATCAATTATCCATAAAGATATTAATCCTGCCAATATCGCTTTTAATCTCGAAACCAAAGTACTTAAACTGATTGACCTCGGCATCTCTACCCAACTCAGCCGAGAAAACCCCGTACTGCAATCTCCAAATTCTCTAGAAGGAACCTTGCCCTACCTTTCACCCGAACAAACTGGGCGGATGAACCGATCGCTAGACTATCGCACTGATTTTTATTCATTAGGGGTAACCTTCTATGAATTATTGACAGGACGATTACCTTTTCAAAGTTGCGAGCCGATCGAGCTAGTTTATTGCCATATTGCCAAACAGCCAGACTCCTTATTAGAGGTTAAAAAAGGACAGATTCCCTTAATGCTGGTGGAAATAGTCAATAAGCTCATGGCGAAAAATGCCGAAGATCGCTATCAAAGTGCATGGGGATTAAAGGCTGATTTAGAAGAATGTTGGGCGCAGTGGGAAAGAACAGGCACGATCGCAAGATTTACATTAGGGCGGCTCGATATTCCCGATCAATTCCAGATCCCTCAAAAACTCTATGGGCGTAAACGGGAAATCAATCTTCTCCTATCATCATTTGAACGGGTTGCTACGCCAGCGTTAGAAGTAGATGAGGATAGCCATAATGCTGAATTGGTATTGGTCACAGGTTATTCTGGCATTGGTAAATCAGCAGTTGTGCGATCGCTATATCAACCGATTACCGCGAAACGAGGCTATTTTATTACGGGCAAGTTCGATCAGTTTCAACGCAATATTCCTTACTCAGCTTTAGTTCATGCCTTAGCGGAGTTAGTCAAACAAGTACTAGGGGAATCGGAGGCATTACTGCAACAATATCGCGATCGCTTAGTAGTCTCCTTGGGGAGCAATGGCAAAGTGATCACAGATATCATTCCTGATCTGGAATTGATCATCGGTGCTCAGCCTCCCTTACCGATGTTAGGCGCGGCTGAAACTAAAAACCGCTTTCATCTAGTATTTCAACAATTTATCCAAGTGTTTTGTAGCCCCGAACATCCCTTGGTGCTATTTCTCGATGATATGCAGAGAGCGGATCTTGCGACTCTAGAATTATTAGAACGTCTGTTAGGCGATCGCCAAATTCAAAATCTATTAGTAATCGCCGCCTATCGTGATAATGAAGTGTCAGCAGGTCATCCCCTGACTTTAATAATTAATCAACTACAGGATAAAGGAATCAATGTAGAACGGATTACGATAGCACCATTGACAATTGAGCAAATCGAGCAATTGATTGCCGAGACATTGCATCAACCGACTCTCAATATCAAAGGTTTAGCCGAATTAGTCATCCGCAAAACTGAAGGCAATCCTTTTTTTATTAATCAGTTTCTCAAAACTCTCTACAATGAGAACTTACTGAGTTTTAATTATAGTTTTAGGGAATGGGTTTGGGAATTAGACAAAATTGAGCAAATGGGTTTCACCGATAATGTGGTGGAACTGATGGTCGGGCAATTGCAGAAACTCCCCAAGTCTGTGCAGGAAGTCCTATCGATTGCGGCTTATTTAGGCACAGAGTTTGATCTCAGCACCCTCTCACTAGTCCAAAATCGCCCTTCACAGGCTATCTTCGAGGATCTCAAACTTGCCATCAAACAGGGATTTGCGATCGCGCGATCGCCCTTTGATGACAATATCCTCATTCAAGATTATCAATTCGGACATGATCGCATTCAGCAAGCCGCCTATGCCCTCATCCCAGAACAGGAGCGCAATTCCACCCACTATCGCATTGGTCAGTTATTGCTGCAACATTGGTCAGAGGCAACCCAATCCGAACAGATTTTTACGCTAGTTAAACATCTCAATGATGGTATTGCCTTAATCACTAATCAACCTGAACGTGATCGCTTAGCCCAACTCAATCTCTTAGCCAGTCGCAAAGCCAAGTTAGCAACCGCCTATCAAGCCGCCTATGAATATGCTGAAATTGGACTAGGCTTGCTGGACAGTTCATCTTGTTGGCAAGAGCATTATGCGATGACTTTACAGTTACATGAGCTTGCCGCCGAAACTGCCTCTCTATGTAACCAATTTGAGCGCATGGATTTGTACGTGAATACGATCATTCATCACGCTAAAAGCATCATTGAGCAAGTACCTGCTTACACTATCAAAATTCAAGCTTTAACCTTTCAGAATCAATTTGCTGATGCGATCGCCATTTCCCAATCAATTCTCCAAAAACTAGGAGTGCAAATCCCAGAAGTGATTACTTCCGAATTAAGGCTACAGGCGATTCAACAGATCAAAGATTTAATCGGTAATCGCATAATTGCTGATTTAGGTGATTTGCCTGTGATGCGAGAACCCAAAGCTCTGGCGATGACTCAGATTGCGGCGATGACGATTCCTGCCTGCCATATTCTCAGCGCACCGATCTATCCCTTGGTGATGACCTTACAGGTGCGGTTATCAATTCAATATGGCAATAGTCATAGCTCTGCTTTTAGCTATGCAGCCTATGGAGTTTTTCTGATTATCAGTTTGCAAGATATTGATGCCGCAGTAAAGTTTAGCCGCCTTGCTTATCATCTTGCTTCTAAACCCGAAGCCAAAGATATTCGTTCGGAAACCTTTGCCCCGATTGGGCTATTTCTACACCATCGACAGTTCCATCTTCACGAAACCTTGCCTATCCTTCAGGAAGGCTATCAAACTGGATTAGAAACAGGAAAATTTGAACATACGGGCTATTGTGGCTATGGATATTGTATTAATGCTTTCTGGAGTGGACTCCCTTTTAGAGAAATAGAAACGACAGTTCATACCTATGGACAACAGTTACATCATCTTAAGCAGATTACTAATGCGAACTATTGCGAAATCATTAAGGCTGCCATAGCTGCTTTGCTAGGCAATCCCAATAAGGTGGAAGAGCATTTTGCTCAAACTACCCAAACAGAAAAATTAATTGCCGAATCTCTAGCCGCAAACAGTTGGCTACGATTATTTCTCTTCTATTTACATCGTGCTTTCTTACGATTTTTAATGGAAGAACTAATTGATGCAAATAACGATATTACCCAAGCCAGATCCTACGTTACCTCAATTGTGGGGATTATTTGCAAAGCTAACTTCTACTTCTATGACTCTTTAATTTTGTTAGCGACGATCGGCAATTCTGAAGTTGGTTTAAAAAGCCAATATCAACGCATTCAAGATAATCAGTCTCAGTTAAAGTTTTGGGCAGATCATGCTCCGATGAATCACTTGCACAAGTGGCAACTAGTCGAGGCAGAAATCTGTCGCGTACTAGAGCAGAAAGAACAGGCGATGGAACTTTACGATCTAGCGATCGCAGGAGCAAGACAAAATCAATACCTCCAAGAGGAAGCTTTAGCCAACGAGCTTGCAGCTAATTTCTATCGGAACTGGAACAGGTTAACGATCGCACGAACCTACATGATGGAAGCGCGTCATGCCTATTTGCGTTGGGGGGCGATCGCTAAGGTCAAACTGCTGGATAGCCAATATCCACAGTTATTACATATGCCCGTAAGTAATTCCTCCTCACGCTTCCCCCATACGACCTTGAATACGTTAAATACACAGGGCGGTAGAAATTCTGGAGCCGATCTTGATTTGGCTACAGTGATGAAAGCCTCGCGAGCGATCGCTAGTGAAATTGTCCTCGAAGACCTCGTTCAAACCTTAATGCGAATTCTCCTAAAAAATGCAGGAGCGCAAACGGGTTGTTTGCTACTGCCCATAGAGTCCCCTGTAGATCCTGCTGAGAACTTAGCGATCGCCATTTATATTAGTGGTGATCATGCAAACATTTTTCCAAAGCAAGCGCTGAATCAGGTCTTACCCGAGTCAGTTTTGTATTATGTGACCCGCAGTCAAGCAAGTGTTGTCCTTGACTATGCCACCCTTATTGGTGACTTCACTCAAGATCCTTATATCCAATCGGTGCAGCCCATGTCGATTATCTGCTATCCCCTCATCAATCAGGGGAATTTAGTGGGCGTAGTTTACATGGAGAATCAAGTGACGATCGCTGCCTTCAAGAGTAACCACATTGAATTCTTGCAATTAATCAGTGGTCAGGCAGCGATCGCTATTACCAACGCTCAACTCTATGCGGAGAAGGTGCAGTATACCTATACCCTAGAGCAGAAGGTCGAGGAACGTACCGCCGAACTGCAATGTGCCAATGAAGAACTATATCGATTAGCCACATTAGATGGACTTACGCAAGTAGCTAATCGTCGTTACTTCGATCAACAGTTAGATCAAGAATGGCATCGCCTCAAACGCGAACAATTGCCGCTCTCGCTAATTTTATTTGATGTGGATTATTTCAAACGCTATAACGATTGCTATGGGCATCAGGCGGGAGATGCTTGTTTGATTCAAGTTGCTCAGGCCGCCAAGGAGGGAAGTAGTCGGTCTGCCGATCTTGTAGCGCGTTACGGTGGTGAAGAGTTTGTGATTATTTTGCCTAATACCGATCGCAAGGGGGCGATCGCGATCGCCGAGCGCATTCAAAAGTCCCTACGTGCTAGAGCCATTCCCCACGAGCGCTCAGAGGTAAGTGAAATTGTTTCGATCAGTTTAGGGATTACCTCCGTCATTCCCTCGTCAGATCGCTCTCCTGAGATGCTCATCTCCACTGCTGATGAAGCTTTGTACGCAGCTAAACAACAGGGACGCGATCGCTATATTTTCAATTCCCCGACTTGGGTTGATTGAAAAGATTATTAAAGTTCAGATTTTCTTGACGACTTGCTTGAAACCTTGTGGTTTCATCATCTATCTGTTGAGCGATTTCCTGATCGCTCTTCGCAGCCGCAGGCGAAGATGCCATCACATTCAACTTAAAAGTCACCTGTTTCACCATTAGTTGCTGCGTATCTAGATCAATATGAATTGCATTATTGCCAAGGATTTCCGCAAGTTTGCTATTAACTAGAGATTCGGTGATTTGATCTAGGGGTTGATTAAGCAATTGATGATCGCCGATGAGGGTTTGCTTCACCAATTCCTCAATATCCCCAAATTGCAATAGCTTGGCTAACTGATCGGCGATCGCCAAGGCATCATCGCCAACAACTTGCGCTAAAGCATTTTCCCACTTAAATTGTGATGCTACCTTTTGAATTAATGATGTAGTTTCTAGCTGATGGAGTTGTGCGTTCTCGACTAAAGGAATAATCGATAAAATCGTCTTAGCTACATCGGGCATCTGCTCAGGCTGAAATTTCTGCACATAGGCATTGAGGGTATTCAATACCTGATGCTCTAGGGTCTGCTGCCATTGATTCACGCCCTGCACTAAGGTTGCTGTGGCATTATCTGTAACAGAATTGGCGATCGCATTGATATCAAATTGACTAGATACCTGCTGTACTAGAGACTCAACCTGAGTCGGTGATATTTCAGGAATACCGAGTTGTTTTTGCTTAAATGTGACAATTGAACTAGCGATCGCCATTACTTCTTCAGGCGAAGTAGGTACACCAAAGCTTTTGGCGTAGGCATTTAGACTATTGAGTAGCTCTTGCTCAGTAATTACATCATTCATAGCATCATTCTCCTTAAGAATTATGGAGGCACGCGCTCTGCGCGTGCCTCCAGTAGTTATTTCCAAATATTTTCCCAGAAAGGAACCTCTATTGGCTCAGGTAAGCTAGAGAGATTCATCTTGCGGCGAATATCGGCAATATTCCAACCTGTTAAGCTAGCTAGAGTTTGGGCTTCTTTTTCAAAGCGTGGACGTAATGATTTTTGATATTCTCGACCAGCATCACAGTTTGTCTCACCTTTAAATGGATGGCGTAACACATAGCGACCTTGGAAAGATTCTTGATTAGATGTTTCCTTAAAGCTCAAATCTTCAGGAAATTTATCGCGGTTATAGCGAATATGTAAGCGCGTAATGAAAACTCGACCATCATTAGGAGGAAAGATTGGACGAATTCGCCGACTTGAGGGCTGATTAGAATTTGGGGAATCCAGCCAAAATACGCCTGCTTTGCGAAGTTCTTCCTGCGATAGAGGTTCAGCCGAACAGGGGTCACAGCTTGACATATCCCACGCATATTCTAAGAATGCGACTTTGCGTCCTTCTTTGTTATAGGAAGTCTTGAACATGGACTTATAGAATTCGCCAAATTCATTCTTCACATAGACAGGAATATCATCACCTGATGGGACTTTAATCGTGCGATAGTTGGCGACCTCGGCTTGTCCCTTAGGGGAGAGAATATAAACCAGCAAATCTTGATCACCATTAGCATTCAGCATCCCTAAGCGAATAGGTAACATGAACTTAGGTGATTCGTAAGCCATCATCAGAGGACGGAGGACTTGCGAACCTGTTTTGTTCAATTCGGCAATATTCACCTTTGCCACAAAGAACTTCATGTTTTGGCGAATATAGGGCTGAAGTAATTCCTTAGCACCTTTGGGAATTTTATAATCATTGTCAATTAACCAAGCTTCTAAACCATCGGATTCCTTGGCACTGAGAATGAGAATGTCATATTCACCAACAGAAAACTTCGCTTCAATCGTAACTTGATAATTATTACGGCTAGCTTTTGCTTCCATCATTGGCGCAGACGCTCTTGTTGCTCCTCCCACTCTCATTCGGTCATAGGCTTCATATCTCGCACAGGGATCGGAGTCAAAATATTCCACTAGGCGAGGGGCGCTAAAGGAATCAAGGCGATCGATGATTTTCTGTTCACCAATGCGAACTTGCTTCTCTTTCAGTAATACTGGCACTGGCACAACGAGCGCAAAGTCCTTAACATCGCCTTGATAGTCATTCGCCATCGTCAAAACTGTGCGCTTGCCATCACGGGCGATCACCACCTGCGAAGCCTTGTTAAAAAGACTGGCATCAGATTGGGATACATAAAATCCGCAAAATGCAAATACCGCAGGGGAATAGGCAAAGACAACCAAACAGGCAAGGGCGGTACTGATAAGTACTCGCATCCAATTCAAAAAGCGTTTCATAATATTGATAATTGCTAGAAAGACTAAATGGGTTTCTAAAATCTACTAACAAGAGGCTTAAGCCCCTTGACTGTTCATTTAGGTCTGGATGCTAAAGCGTCTTGGCAACCATTGAAATCTCGGCGCATTCCATAGGCGATCGCATAAAACCGTAAGAGGTGAGATCAGAAATAACGCATAAAACATCGCGTCAGCATTAAAGAACACATTGCGGAAAATGAAAGCTAAAACCGCGATCGCTACTGCCCAAATTAATCTGGCGATCTTGGCATTGGGAATGGAACGCGGATCGGTGATCATAAACAGCGCAAACAGCAACAAAGAGCCACTAGTCAAACGATGGGCTAGCACATCCCAAGTCCAGCCCAGCCAGAGATTGCGTAATCCTTCTAATAGGGAATAGGCAACTAAAAACATGAAGCTCGTATCCCAACGCCCAACTTTTTTGAGAACGATGCCACCTAAACCGAGAAATATCAAAGCGTATAAACTATCTTCGCCCCATTGCCCGTTAGAAACCCATGCGTGATTGTCCCAAACAAAACTATCTAGCAACAAAACAACCACGATCCCAAAATTTGCGGGATTAAACCAATGCTTGCCATTGGTACGAAAAATAAATTTGCTAGCGATCGCCAAAAATGACGCACAGGCGATCGCGCCATAGCTATCGGAGCGTAGTAACAAACTTAATCCTAAAGCTGTAATCGTGGCACTCTTAAGCGATAACCAGCGCTCCTGTTTGGATGCTTCTGGTGGAAATATGCTGACCATAGCTATTTGCGTAAGCCAACAGGTCACAAAGGTCAGCGCGATCGCTATTGGCTTCAGTGACCAATCACGAGTACTCACACCTAAAATCAAAAATACAGATAGAAAAAGAATTTGATAATCGCGAGCATCTTTGAAAAGACTGGTGCTAACTGCGAAAAATCTGGAAAGCGATCGCGGCATCGCGAAAGGCAACTTCAATGACTGCATAGCTTTCTGATCAACAATAAAGTTTGCATCAGTATAGCCACTCAAATCTTAGGAATATTGACTGTTGCAATTTTTGTAACGATCACTCGCAATCTTATCTCTCAATGATGTCCAAATAAGAAAGGGGTGCATTGCACCCCTTTCTTATTTCTAGGATAAAGCCTGAACGATATAGTCGAAATAAGGCTCAGCGGTGTCAGCATCTTCCTTGCTCAGTAATGCAAGAGACGCATTCTTAAGCGCACGTACTGCATCAGCCATACCAACTAAAGGCACACCGAGAGAGTTATACATTTCACGAGCGCCAATGATCCCGATTTGTTCAATTGGCTCCTTGTCACCTGCCAATACCCCGTAAGTAACGAGGCGGATGTACCAAGTGAAGTCTCTCAGGCATTGGTTACGTTGCTTTTGACCATAGGCATTACCACCAGGAGAGATGTAGTCAGGGTGAATTCTAAATAGTTCTGTGGTTGCTTTCTTTACGATTTTGTCTTCGCTTTCTGCCAAGACTGCGGCAATCCTCACTCTTTGAGCACCAGTAGCGAGAAAGTTCTTCACACTCTGTAGCTCAGCAATGGTGGGATAACGAAGTTCTTCGTCGGCTCTTTCTAAAACTTGAATAACTACACTCATGATTTAAAATAGGAAATTTAATATATTCGCCATCTAGTCTACCAAAAGCGGTGGATGCGCTAAGACTTTGTAATAAAATCACAAATCTTCACGTAACTTTACAGCGCTTGGCGTGGTGATAAAAGGGAAAGATTTTTTTGAAAAGCTTATTTTATAAGCTTTTCAAAAAATACTTAGCGCTAGCAGACTCTAAATAGACTGTATAAGAATAGTTACAATTTTAAAGCTTAGATTTTAGTTGCTTCAGTAGCATTTGTAGCTCCGTATCTAAACTGTAATCACTATGACGATCGCCATAGCGCCAGTCTTGATAAATCTGAGTAATTTGAGCGATCGCCGATGCCTGTTGCTCTGATACGCGATCGCGCAGGCTTGCCTCATATTCTTGGGGCGTTTGTTGAGGTGATTTAGGTTTACCTTGCTCGGCGAGCCATTGCAACATTTGTTGATAGGCACGTTGGGGGATTGGCATTTTCCCTAAATGTCGTACGCGCCACCACCAGAGGAGCAATTGCCACAATGCCCAGCCCCCAATGCCAAACCCAAAGGCGATCGCTAGCCCAAAGGCAAGTCCCACCCAACCCATCTCGATGAGCCAGCTAATCACACCACCGATAAACTTGCCAATGCTATCAAATAGACTGGCGAAGAAATTCGTCACTGGACTAGGCAAAAGCTTTGCGATCCAACTCCAAAAAGTTTGGATTACGCCGAAGGTGCGATTGTTTTCAATGGATGGAGGAAATAGAGGACGACCGGGGACTGGATCAAAGGCAACCCAACCATAAACAGGGAAAAATACTTCAACCACTGATTGCGTATCTGTATTTTGCACCTCATATAGTCCTGTAAATGGGTTGAATTTCCCTGAGGCAAAGCCAACCACATATCGGGTAGGAATACCGAGCGATCGCAACATAACCGCTAGTGTGGACACAAAATGACTCTCCTCTCCACCACCCTGCTCTACAAATTGTGATACCAAATCGCCTTTGGTTTCATCAAATTTGAGCGGTTTCACCACAAAGTTTTGTTTTAGCCCCTGTGTGATCTGTACCGCTAGATCGTAGGGATTATCCACAGCGATCGGCTTACCCTGAGCATCTTGAGCATTTGCAATTAGACTCAACGCCTTATCCCGCACCTGTGGTGACACATTCGGAGGAAGTTTTAAATAATAATTACGAATTGCGCGTGGATATTCGTTAGGCATCTGTCGCAATAGTTGCGGATCGCGTTCAGGCACATTCGAGATCACCGTATAGGTCATATCTTCGGGCAATGGTCCTGGCCCACGAATCATCCCTTCAAGATCTACATCCAACTCCTCACTAGGGAAAAAGATGCGATTGGGCACTGCTGCCGCAGGGACAAGGTTTGGAAAATTTTTGGAAGTAATCGTGTAGGTTTGGACAACCTCTTGGAAGGCGATCGGCTTTATGGCTTTATTAGAACCGATAAAAGCATAGGTCGGTATTGGTAAGAGAAATTCGTAGTTAAGTGGATTACGTTTGATTGTGCGTAGTTGCTGTGGATTGTTCCGAGAAATGCGCCATCCTTTGCCTGTAAATTCGTCGTATGCCATCACCCGCCAAAATAGCTCTGCTTGCGATCGCACCCGCATCACTAATTCAGGTTGGCGCTTCTTATTGAGTTGGCTCGCCCCCGATGAAGCCGTATCAATCTCAGGGGCAAATAACGGTGGCAAAGTATCTTGATCATTATTATCGCCAGTATTGCCAGTACCACCAGTTCCCGTGCCATTAGTCCCAAATTGTCTCTGTTGATTTTGTTGCTGTCTGTTTAAAATCCCCCCACGAGGAATCTCGCGCTGAATCGAAAGATTGACACTGACAGGAAAGTTGCGTAGTTGAAACCCCGGTAAACGTGGCAAAAAGGCAAATATCGTTAAGCCCAAGACTAAAACGATCGCTAGTAATCCCAATAGAGGTTTTGGGGAGACTCCCATCTTTTCGGGCTGGAAACTCTGAGTCTTTACGCCTAAACGCGATCGGTGATCAAGCAATAAAATCGGTAGTCCGACGATCAAAAAGCCGATTAACCACAGGGAAAAGATCATCGTTTGGCTCAAGGTGGCAGCAACTGCCATCAGGATTAAACCAATCACAATCGAATAGCCCAAGTCTTTGCGACGTGGTAGGTCAAAACTATGCAAAACCTGTAGCTGAATCAATAATCTCGCTAACAAGAGTTTTGTATCTTCAGCCATTCGCACAATGTCGTTGAGAAAGATCACCAACATGGCAATCATGGCGATCGCAATGAATAATTTCACAAGAATATTGCGTTTACGTCGGGCATACCATGCCCAGACTGCGGCGATCGCGCTGAGGGGAATAGCCCAAGTACTGTTATTTGTACTTGCCACCGCATCGATCGCCCCAATGCTGATAAATACAAAAATTTGCACCATCACCCGCAAAGGAATCGAGTCTTCAACCCCTTTGACTGTAAATTCTGAGGCTTGTCGCAATTTATCGAATGCACCAGTCTTTGATCGAGGCTTTGATGGGGGATCTACTTGGGTTTGCCGAATCGTATCCATAGCTCTGTAAAAAATTGAGAGGAGATGGCGCACAATGCACGTCTTTCTACTCTAACTCGATCTTATTGGTTTCGTTTTGCGACTATCTCATACAGCACTTTCCAAGCTCAAGAAGAGAATGGCTTTTGTTCTAGATATAGCAGTCCTAAATTATTTGTAGATTTTGGGTTTTGTGGAAGCGCACCCCTTCGGGGTGCGCTTCCACAAAACAGTGGCGCACGCGCAGCGTGCGCCACTGTTTTGTTATGACAAAAGTTAATTATAAAAAAATAAATAAACTGTAAAGGCTAAGCAGGATTTAGTATTATTCATACTGCAACTAAAGTTATGACACTCGGTAATTATCTGCCACAATTGGTTATTAACTTGTTACGCCTTTTTTAAGTTTATTGCCAGTAAATCATGGGGGATAAGCGGATTTTCAAGCCGAAGTAAAGAGGTTTGCTTCTTCGCCTTCGGTAGGGAAATGAACCCGTATTTCACTAAACGGGAAAACGCTATATTGGCTAGGCGAAAGTAGGTTAATTGCTAAAACATCACTATCTCATGAGTCTGAATCCTATGCAGAAATTACAAGAGCCTGCAAATAAAAGCGATCGCTTATTTGCTTTTGAGCGTTTTGGCATTTCTTCTATTGGCACTCGCTTCTTTTTATTAGTGATGACACCTTTTTGCCTTGCCCTAGGTAGCTTAGGGGTTTTATTGTATAGCAACTTTGAGAAAGATAAACTCCTCCATCTCACCATCGAAACAGATGTTACGATCCGAGAATTGGATGCAGAAATTCGTACCAGTGAAAGTTTTTTAAAGAGCTTAGTCGCAACAACGACCTTCCTACACAATAGTGGAGAGCGATCGCCCAAAGCCTATGACCAATTAGTCTTATCATTGATGTCTGTCCGTCCTAAGCTAATTACAGGCTTTGGCATTATGCAACTTCCACAAGGTTTAGTAGACCGTCAGTGGTTTGGCTCTTATATCGAGGAAACTCAACCAAATCGTGGAACCCCGTTAGCAAATGATCCTAAATATAGTCTGGTTGAGCTTTGGCAAGTGGATAAGTATCCTGAATTGCAATACTACCAAGATGCTGTAAAGGCTAATAATTATTTTTGGTCGAAACCTTACATTAATGAAGTTTATCCTGTTCCCTTAATGACCTTTGCAGGTCCCATTCGCGATCGCGATGGTAAATTAATTGCCGTGATGAATGGGGACATTAATATCAGAGATCTCAGTAGCAATAAGTCCATTGGCTTAACTAACAACGATGACGATGAATATACTGCCTTGGTGACTGAAGATGGAACCTTCTTAAGCTACAGTCTCGATCCTAATAAAGCTTTGAAGTTAGAGAATATTACTTCAGTTAACAATTTTAAGCCAGTTTGGCAGGATATTCAGCATGAATTAAGTCAAGGCAAGACTCAAGGATATTTGCGATCGGATTTAACTAGTAGATATTGGGTTTATCAAAAAGTGCCCAGCAGTCAATGGATAATGCTCAAATCAGTTTCCTATAACGATATTATCAAACCTGCGCTATTCATCTCAATTAGTGCCACTCTCTCGGTCGGTATCATCCTAGCTATTACTATTTTTCTATTTGTGCGTTCTCTCAATCAGCGCTTAAAACCAATCTTAGATGTTTGTGATATAGCTCTATCCGAAGAAGAAAATCCAATTCCCTCTACCGATGAAATTAGTCATTTGTCAAATGCTTTTTTTAGTATGGTCAAACGCCAAAATAACCTTTTGACACAACTACAATTAACTAATAATCACTTGATTGAGTCACATCGCCTGAAAGATAGTTTTTTAGCCAATATGAGTCATGAGCTACGGACTCCCCTAAATGCTATTTGGGGATTGAATGAAGGATTGCAGGAGGAGATCTTTGGTGCATTAAATGAGCCACAACTAAAGGCATTACAAACTATTGAGAGTAGCAGTAACCATTTACTCAATTTAATCAATGACATTCTAGATCTAGCCAAAATAGAGTCTGAACAGATTCAGCTAGATTGCAAGTTAACTTCCATTCAGCACCTTTGTGAAAACAGTTTAACATTTGTGAATCAGCAGGCGCTCCAAAAACAAATTCAAATTAATTGCAATGTGGAGGAAAATATTCCTGATTTATTAGTAGATGAACGACGCATCCTTCAGGTCTTAATTAACTTACTGAATAATGCAGTTAAATTCACTCCAGAAGGCGGCAAAGTCACCTTAGAAGTTTCGCATCAAGAAGCCAACAGTTGTATTCTCTTTGCGATCGCAGATACAGGTATTGGCATTTCCCCAGAAAACATGAAGAAGCTATTTCAACCCTTTATCCAGATCGATAGTAATTTAAATCGTCAATATGAAGGAACTGGTTTAGGACTAGCTTTAGCTAAACGGATTGTGGAGCTACACAATGGCAAGATCGGACTAACGAGTACAGTAGGAGTTGGTAGCTGCTTTACAATTGAGCTTCCATATTCCACAATTAGCAACTAAATAATTTGAAACTGGCTTTTAGAGAGGGTTTGCGTAGCAAACCCTCTCTAAAAGTCCAAGAGTAAAAGCTTTTACTCTTGGACTTTTAAAATTTGCCAGCTTAACCAGAACTGACGTTCTTATAGCATTTAATAACTCAAAGGAGAGACAGGTGGCGCTTGCGCCACCTGTCTCTTCTTTGATGTTATTACTTTTGTGATTTTGTAATATCGAGATTTAGAAAGGGAACTGCACCATTTCCTCCTAAAACTTGGGGAAACTTGCCATCCCATTTCTCGATCGCCTGTTTTTGCAACAGCTCAGAAGTCAAGGTTTCCCGTAATAAGCGTTGAGCTTCTGCCTGACCCTTAGCGCGGTTAATTGTTGCCTCTGCTTCTTGTTCAGCTTCTCTGGCAATGTATACAGCCCTTTGAGCGCGTTGTTCGGCAATTTGTTTTTCTTCTACTGCCTTAGAGAACTCCGTGGAGAAGTTCAAATCAACAACACTAGTATCTAATACGATGATGCCGTATTTGCTCAATCTCTGGCTGAGAGCTTCATCAAAATCTAACTTCAGTTCATCACGCTTGGTAATTGCCTCTTCTACTGTGCGTCTAGCGGCAGCGACTTTAAAAGATTCTTGGGTCTGTGGGGCGATGATTTTGGAGACAATATTTTGCAAAGTGCCTTGAGTACGTCGAATTGTGACAACTTCGATGGGATCAAGACGAAAGTTAATCGCAAAACTAGCTGTAAGCTGTTGCAAATCCTTGGTAGAACTTTGGGCAGGTACTTCAAATTTCTGGACGGTCAAGTCATAGACATCGACCTGTGAAATTACAGGCGGCTTGAAATGCACACCTTCTAACAACACACCATCCTTTGCTTTGCCCAAGATACTCAATACTCCTGCCTCACCAGGGTTAATAATCACGAAGGAGTTAAAACTGATAAGCGCGAGAATTCCTAATATGACAACTAGGATTAAAGATTGCCAGCTTGTTTCTTGGTCTTGCATTACTTTTTCCTAAAAGAAATATATAAAGAGGCAGCGCAAAGCGCTACCCCTTTATATATTCTATTGTTGACAAAGCTGTTTTTGTTCTGGGGGCAATGTTGGTGTGTAAGTGAGATAGTTCTCTAATAGGCTACAACCTCTCTGGACGAGTTCATTAAAACTCAAGGTCTCCGCATTCCATAATTTGAGTGTACTGTCACGACTGGCTGATACTAGATATTCACCATTGGGACTAAAGCTCACCGCATTCACCTCCGCAGTATGTCCCACCAAATTTTTGAGAATCTCTCCCGTCGATAGGTCAATGATTTTAATGGTTTTATCGGCATTAGCAGTAGCGATCGCTCTACCGTTAGGACTAAAGTTAATACCAAAGATCCAAGAATCAGCATTAACCGTAATCACCTTTTCTAAAACACCTGTATGGGCATTCCATAATTTCAATTTGCCATCTTTGCCCGCCGAAGCAATTATTTCACCATCAGGACTATAGGCAACAGCTAGCCCACCATTGAGATGCGCTTCCATCGTGTGAGTATTTTGTCCAGTTTTCACATTCCAAATTCTGACCGTTTGATCGTTACTCGTTGAAGCTAGGGATTGGCTATCGGGGCTAAAGGCGATCGCCCAAACTTCCTTCTGATGACCATCGAGTACTTGTAATAATTTGGGATTGTTGGTGTTGTCCCATTGCCAAATTTTAATTTTGCTATCTATCCCAAGGGTCGCGAGGAGTTTTTGGTCAGGGCTAAAGGTAGCATAGACCAATCCTGAACCATGAATATTGAGGACATTTACTGACTTACCTGTGTCAATATCCCAAATCCTCACAGTTTTGTCATTACTCGCTGAAACCAATTTCTTCCCATCGGCACTAAAGCTAACTCCGTAAACCGTATCTTCATGTCCTTTGAATTCTTGGAGGAAACTACCATCGGCATCCCAGAGGCGAACGCTTTTATCAACACTACCTGATGCAAACATTGTGCCATTGGGACTAAAGTTTACTGACCAAACATTATCGGTATGTCCATAAATGGTATCGAGCAAGGTTGCTTTGAGATCCCAGAGCCGTACCGTGCGATCTTTACTAGCTGAAAGGAGGTAACGACCATTGGGACTAAAATTGACATCAAAAATGGCATTGTTATGACCACCAAGTTTCATTTCGATCGCCCCCTCGATATTGAAGATTTGAATCGAGTTGTCTTGAGCGCCAAGGGCGATTCGTTCACCATCAGGGCTAAACTTGACACTCAAAATATCCGTGGAATTAGTTTTAAAAGTTCGCACCATTTGCAATTGATAGCTCATAGACTTTTGAGCAGATGGTTCTTTAGTGATGCTACTCGTTTCGGTAGCTCCATCATTACTCTCTTCGGTAATGTTTTCCTCAACAGGCTTGGCGATGGGCTTTTCCACAATTTGCCATAGTTTTACAGTTTCATCGCCACCCGATGATATTAACTGCTTGCCATCGGGATGAAAATTGACACTATGGATTTTTTTATCATGGGCGATCGCACTAGCTAATAAATTTCCCTGTAAGTCCCAGAGTGAAATCGTTCTATTTTGGGCAATAACAATCAAGTTGCCATCATTGCTAAAGCTCGCATCTTGAATTGCAACGGAAGGACGTTTTTTGGAATTAGCATTATTCCCCAGATCCTGCGGACGCATAGTGATCAATTCGATACCGCGATCGCGATCCCACAGCTTTGCCGTACCATCTTTACTAGCTGTCAGCAATAGCTTGCCATTACGATGGAAATGGACTTTAAAAATATCGTCCTGATGAGCATAGAATTTGCTCACTAATTTGCCAGTCTCTACATCCCAAATCCTGACACTCTTTCCCTGTCCTACCGAAGCAATTTGGCGATCGTCTGGACTAAAGCTTAAGCCACGAATTTCAATGGTATTCAGACCAATTAGCCGCGAGATCGGCTTACCATTATTTTGAAAGAGATAAACACTGCCATCATAGCTACCAAAAGCCATAACATTGCCATTATGACTAAATTTCGCAACATAAAAGGGCGCATCCATGTTTTGAGGATTAAACCGATAGCGCTCACGCATACTATAGACAATCATTTGGAGAGCTTCTAGATTTAACTGCGTGATTCTTGTCTTTTCTTTCCCTGTACTTGTAGTATTTAGTTTCTTTGCCGCCTTCACAACCGTCGTTAAGGCTTCTAATTGATTATTGAGCAGAAAGCTAGATTTTGCCGAAGATACCAAGGCTTCAATTTCCCCAAATTCGGCAAGTTGACGCTGACGATTAGCTTGAAATGCTAGTCCCGCCATAATAAATAATCCAAACACCGTACCAATCAATGCAAATTTAGTCAGACGATTAAAATTATTTTGACTACGCTGTGCTGAAGATCGGACTTTTAATAACTCTGCTTGTAAACCTGATTCCTGATTAGCACGAATAAAGGGAACGAGATAGTCATGGACAAGTTGATAACTATTGCTGTCTTGGGAAACTAAACCTGAGCCAATTAGAATTTCTAGAACTAGGTCTAAATCTTCAGTATTACTAGAATAGGCTAAAGTGCCTGTTCGTAATTCGTTATAGGTGCGTAATGGGCGGGTTCCCTGTTCATCGGTCAACAAAACTAAGACCTGTTGCGCGATGAAAGCAGACTTCCCACAGGCTTGAATTACTTCTTCGACGGATTGCTCCACAAGGCGTTGTTTACCACCAGCGAGGCGATAGCTAGTGAGATTCGTAATATTGCGATCCTGTAACTGTGAGCCAACTAATTGCAATTCAATCGGTCTGACCGTGCCGCGATCGCCTGCTAAGTCCCTAACTAACTCATCGATTAAGGCAGACTCAAGGGGAAAATTAGCTTGTTCCGTCAGGTTTTTGATGAGGGATTTTGCATCAGAGGTAGAGAGATTTCCTAGGGCATAGCGAAACTCACGGCTCAAAATATCTACATCTCCATAGGCAGATTCCATTTCTAGCAATAGATAGAGATAATCTTCACGAATGGAAAGTACTAATTTCAATAATGGAATTTTGAGGCAATCTTGCAAAAAGGCGATGAACCTTTGTCTTTCCTGTGGCTGGGTATAGGTAAAAAACAACTCTTCAAATTGATCGAGAATGAGAACGATTTGAGTGCTACTAGCTGCTAACTGTTTTAGTCTATTTAGTAAATTAGCAGGATCGCGATCACCTTTTTTGCGTCGATCACTAAATTTACTGCGCGATATAGATACACGGAAGTCATTATTGATGGACTGCTCAACGTATAGGGCAAATGAAATTGCATTCACCCAGTTAGTATAGGTTCTAATCTGGATGGGAACTAGTTCTTGCCCTGTCAGCGATCGCTGTAATAGAGCAGGAACCAATCCCGCCCTTACCAGAGAGCTTTTACCCACGCCTGACTCTCCATGAATGACCGTTAGTTGATGTTCAACGGAGAGAATACGCTCAACTAAGCGCTCAACATCTTGATCTCGTCCTGAGGCAACGATTTCACTAGCATTAATATCTAATTTACTGGCATCAATGGCAGTAATATTAGAATTGGGAGAAATTTGTTTGGGTTGGAGCACACCTGCACCGACGAAGGCTCGTAGACCATATTGTTGCTCTAGCGATCGCTGTTTTTGCCGTGACTGAAAGGCTTGAAGATACCTTCCTTGGGCAAAGGCAATGTCATGAAAAGTATCGAGAAAGCGGATATATAATTTCGGCTCGTCGCTCAGATTAAAACTGGCGATCGTTGCCTCAATTAATGCCGCAGCCATATCCAACTCCCTTAATTGGAAATGACTCTGGGTTAATAGCAGTTGCGATTGACCTAATTGAATCTGACGTAAGCGTTGCCAATTGTATGTAAGTTGCTCATCGGCAAAATTAGGGGCTTGCTCTAAAGTCGCGATCGCAGATTGGGCATATTCCTTAACTTTTAGCCAATCTCCACGAGAGATGGCGATTTTGGCTAAATAAGCATAATCTTGCGCTAGTTCGAGGGGCATCTGTTGATGTAATCCCAGCAATGATTGAATCCATGTTTCCAATTCTTGCCATTGCTTTAGTTGCTCTAGTACACCACTATATGCACGGCTATATTTAGCAATTAAATCAGGGCGATCCGCATTTTTAAAGGCATTGATCGAATCTTGAAAGAATTGTTTCGCTTTGAGCCAAGATTCATGGGCTTGTCGTCCGTGGACAAAGGAATTATGCCACCATAAATTACCTATATAAAATAGAACGATGCCACTCTCAACCAGTTTGTTGTGTTTTCGCCAATAGACAAGACTGCATTGATAATAGATTTGCGATACGCTATGCACCTCACCTTGAGATTCTTCATATACCTCGTTAGCAACTGCTTCAGGAGATCGCCACAATAAGCGTCCCAAAACAAAATCTAATTTTGCTTCCATTTCTGGACATATCTGTTTTTGCACATCTTGCTCTGGCTGATTTTGCATAATCAGTCGCAATTCTCGTCTCGCAATTTCCAACTCGCTATAGGAAAAAGCTTCGCGGTCTATATCAATTTGGGTATCTTGCCAAAACAGGGGAATCTGAGGATCTTTGGTAATCTCAAAAAGTCGTTCGACTTGCTGATGCACTTCACGCGTTAACTCGACGGGTGATGGCTCAAATTTAATCGGTGGTGCAGCTAAATTCGCTAATTCAGGAGCCGTAACTAAAAATTGCTGTAGATGCTGATCGTCTAGCCATAGCACTAAGGGACAGTTGAGATGTTTCTTTAGGCGATCGCGAAATAGATTTGCCTCAACAAATAAGTCGAGTAAATCTTGAGAATCATTGACCCTAACCTGCTCCAACCCTAAACACATCAGGGCAGGAATATTTTCGATTTCCCCATCACGCAAAATATTTTGTAGTTTGCCATAGAGGGTCTCATGGGACTCGCGCCACCAGACTTCACGACATAGCAAGCCCGTTTTGGAAACAAAGGCAGTCAGAATCTTTTGGCGTAGACCACGGTAGTTACAATTAACGATAATCAGCGAAAAAGATCCCTTAAATAAATTGATCGCTCTAGTTAAAGTATCTAGCGATCGCTCATTGAGGGAATATAAGTCTTCCAGATTCCTGATCGATTGATCGGTCTGAATCACTTGATTTCGCTTAATCGCTGTGGCGATGGTAACTATACACGACACATATTACTACATTTATATTCAGTACTGTGTCGCTGCATGGTGGGGCACTTATACTAAGATCCATGTCAGAATCGTTGTAACATCAATCAATATCAGCAAAACCATAGATTAACCGCTAAATACATGAGCTTAATGCCCAAGCATTTGCCTAAAAACTCTTTAACAACTGCCAAGATTTATAAAAAAGTACCTCTACGCCAGCTGCGTCAATGGTGCTTTTTTGCGAGCTTAACGATCGCACTCCTATCAGGGTGTCAGAACCAATCAACACCAACGCCCAGTGCGACATCGACTCCCACTGCCAAACCAACTGCGGCGATCGCTAAGGAACCTGAAGGCATTTTAGAGAGGGTGAAAGCCCGTGGCAAAGTGATCTGTGGTGTAAACGGCAAATTACCGGGGTTCAGCTATGTTGATGACAAAGGTGTTTGGAGTGGATTAGATGTAGACTATTGCAGAGCGATCGCGGCGGCTGTCTTGGGGGATGCTAAAGCCGTTGATTTTAGACCATTGCTAGCTAAGGATCGATTTACCTCTGTCCAAAATGGAGAAGTCGATATCTTAATGCGAAATACGACCCGCACATTAACCCGTGATGTCACTCCCAATATTTCCTTTGCACCCACAACTTTTTTTGATGGTCAGGGTGTAATGATAAGAATCGGTGCAAAACCTAATGCACCCAATAGTTCGTCCAGTAGCTCACCCAGTAGCTCACCTAGTCCAAGCACAACTTCTACTGATTCAACCACAACTTCCCCCACCCCTACCAGTACTCCCACTTCTGACAAGGCTAGTAAGTTCGACTCCAAGGATAGTAAATCCGATAAGCAGGCAAAATCTAATGAAGATAACACCCCATCGCTAAAGGAAGTAACTGGTAAAAAAGTCTGTGTGGAAACAGGCATCAATGCCACCAATCTTGAATCGTCGATGAAAGAAGCCAGCATTGATATGGAGTCGATGATTTTACCTGATATGGATAGTGTCTTGAATGCCTATGCCAAGGGTGACTGTGATGCAATCTCTTCGGAAAAATCGCAACTTGCTGCATGGAGGAGCAAGCTACCACGTCCTGCGGATCACAAAATTCTGGATGTCAGCTTTTCTAAGGAACCCCTAAGCCCTGTAATAGTCGGAAATGATAAACGCTGGCGCGATGTTGTAACTTGGGTCGTTTATGCCACCTTTTATGCTGAAGAATTGGGCATCAGCATGGACAACTACAATATTTTTAAAGAGACCAAAAATCCTGAAGTATCAAGATTTCTCGGTACATCCGACTCACTGGGCATTGAGTTAGGACTTGCTCCAGACTGGACAACTCAAATTCTCAAGCAAGTGGGCAACTACAGCGATATCTATAGTCGCAATCTTTCACCACTAGATATCCCTCGCGGTATAAATCGTACTTGGAAGCAAGGTGGTTTACTCTATTCGATGCCTTTTAGATAAATTAATGCCACGCGGCGAGTTTCTGAGAGAGAGTTTGCTATGCAAACCCTCTCTCTCAGTCCAAAACCAAAAGCCTTGCTTAGCAAGGCTTTTGGTTTTGGACTTGTAAAATTTTCAAGCTTATAGCAGTTCTAAATAAGGTAAAAGAGGCTTCGACTCCGCTCAGCCATCTATATACGTTGGCTGAGCGGAGTCGAAGCCCTATTTTTTATTTGAATTATCTATAACTCACCTTACGCAGATGGAAGATTTGCCCTCACCCCCCAGCCCCCTCTCCCGCAAGGCGAGGGGGAGAAAGATTTAATTATTTTCTTGTTCCCCTCTCCTGCGGGAGAGGGGCTAGGGGTGAGGTCTTTACTAACCTTCTGCGTAAGATGACATCTATAACTCAAACTGATGTTGAGTAAATTTTTTGTGGCACAGTTTCACTGTGCTACAAAAAATTTGATTTTAGCCAGTTTTGATTAGTTCCTGTACCCAGAAAACCGCAGTAGCACTCAGAATGGCGATCGCCCATTCAACGCCACTTAGAGGTACAGTTGACATCATGTCACCAAACCAAGGCAGTTGCACAAACATCACTTGGCAAACCGCAACAAAGGATATACCTAGCAACAGTGGCAAATTGCTCAAAATGCTATGGCGAGCGATCGCACAGGCATGGAACACTGGACTGAAGGCAAGTGTGATAAATGCCATCGATCTTGCCTGTGAAAACATGGCAGCTTGCCCTTGATATTTCAACCAAAAGACTACAGCAATGGCAGTGATCGTTGCAGAGACCGCTAGCAAAATCCGTAGATAATTGCTAGGGCGGAGCATGGTTTGAAAACGCCGTGCTGGCTGGAATAGGAGACTCTCGTGGGTAGGCTCTAATACTAGAGGAAATGCAACAATCGGAGTAGCGATCGCGCCGACCCAGATTAATTGCAATGGGGGGATGGAGAAACCTGCGGCGGTATCCATCAGCGTCAGTACAGCTAAGGTAAAGGAACTCGAAGCAGTAAGTAGAGCCGTCCGTTGTAAGCGGTCAAAGATAGCGCGTCCTTCGAGAATTGCGATCGGTAAATAATGGAAGTCTTCTTTAGGCAAAATCAGCCCAGAGCTATCCTGTAGTTCCTTGCGGCAGGTGCGATCGCAAATTCCCACATCCGCTAAGCGCAAGAGGGGAATATCTTCAATATCACTGCCAATTACCGCAACAGCATCCCTTGTTTTTGGCGGATCGCCTTGCCATTGCCGAATTTTCTCTTGCGGTGCATCAAAGTAACTATGGATATCAATGCCAATTACTTCGCTAAAGGCTTGAGCATCTTCTTCAGAAGTTCTAAGCAGTCCCCGCCACTCAATCCCTGCTCGCCGCAAATTATCAAAGCTTAGCACCACATCTGATTCTAGAATTGGCACAATTGTCGTTACTCTGGCTAGACCATCTAAAACCGATGGAAATCTTGCCCAAATGCGCTGTTTAGCAAGATCCCGCATTCCTAATAGTTGCACCTGTGTGGCGATGCGGAGCAGATTTTGCGGATAGGTACTCACAATCAGGGCAGCAGCAGTCATCGCATTAATGACGATTCCGCGTTGCCATGCAAAGGCGATCGCAATCAGTGTCACTAATCCCAATAGGCATAACCACACTTGTCGTAGTTGGCGCAGTTCTACATGGACAGCCGAAAATGAACGTTCTTTAATCAGGGAAATTTGCTCATAGGTAAATCGCCCCGTAGCAATTACTACTCCCTTAGCTGTTCCTGAAGAAATTTCCGTTCCCGCATAAACCATATTTCCCTGTTCAAGTGGTGGCGTATTTTCTTCAAAGGAGAGCAATTGCTTAGGACAAATTGCTTCACCTCCTAAATTAGTTTGATTAACGAGAAAATCCTCTGACACTTCCAGTAGACGGATATCCACATTTGGGCGATCGCCTTCCCTTAGGATCAGAACATCGCCAAGTACCAAATCCCTCGATGGTATTTCCATCTCTTCTTGATCGCGTAGAACAATCACTGAATTAGACAGATCATTTTGATGGCGTTGAGGACGATCTCGGCTCACTTTCTCGCGCGTTTTCATTGCCCACAAAGAGATCCCAATGCCAATTAATCCATGCAAGACTCCCACTAAAATTAAAGCCCATCCTTCAGCTCCATTCCATTGCAGATAAATAGCCGCAATCAATAGCAGATAGGTCAAGGGATCAAGCAAAGGTTGTAATAGGACTTTGCTAATTGGACGCGATCGCGGTAGTTTATTTGCCCCCAGATACCGCAATCTTTGCCTTGCATTGACATAGGATAAACCTTCTACCGCCGACTCCAACGATGTCAATACCTGCTCCACATCCATGTGATGCCAAGATTTGTGAGTATCCGATAGAAAGTCAAATTTTGTCATTGGTTAATCCTACTATTTTGCTTGCTGCAATAACTTCAATTGTTGCTGCACTTGCAGTTTTACTTCTTGCGCTTTCAAATAAACTGTAGTTCCATTTTGGACTTTCTCTAAGTCATTGTTAATTGCCATAAAACTAGCGATCGCTTGATTACGATTAAGATCTTTACCATCCTTGGGCAAACTTGCCCACAAAGTTGTTAGTTTCTGGTTTGCCCGATCCAGAGCTTGGACTGATTCCTGCTCATTTTTTAAGCGTACCTTTACTTCTGAAAGACTAGCACGATATTCTGCAAGACGCTTTTGCGCCTCAGCATAACCAACTACATCTTCTGAGGGGATATTTTTAAGGCGTTGAATTGCCTCCTCCCACATACCCGCAACCTCAATCCAGCGATCGCTAGAATGGGGCGGATTCCGACCTGCCTCGGCAGCTTTTTTCGCAAATTCCTCAGCCCCACCTAGCAGATAGGTCACCTTCTCATTCCCAATGGTCAGTCCTGCTAATGCTTTTAAATCTCTTGTAGATGTATTGACTAACTGCTGAGCCTTACGACCTGCCAATGTCTGCGGAGGAATCTGACTTAGTTGATCGATCGCCGCTTGCCAATTCTGGACAGCCAATTTTTTGTCTACAGGTGATGTCGCCTGTTGTAACTGTACCTTTGCAAGCGCCACTGTTTTTTCAGCTTCAGTCAGTGAGATCTGAGCATTTTTCTCTTGAAAAACCTTTGCCTCTAGCTGTCCTGCCTTAATCCTTGCCCCCTGTAAACCCGCAGGCGAAAACTCCCAATAGCCCCAATATCCCCGCGAATAGTCTGCCCAGTCAGCAACATACCATGCAGGAATAGCATCTAGGGCGCTTTTACCATCCTTGAGCTTTAACTCTCCTCGATCTAAGTCAGCCGCACTAGTTGGTGATTCAATTAACTGTCTAGCTTCCTCAATAGTTGCCTGTCCTTTTTTAAAATTTGCATCGATCACCATATTGCTAGGCAAGAGCAATATAGGTACAGTTTTCGATACTGGTTGGCGAATTACAGGATAGGGTAGATTCACCACATAAATGATTCCCGCAGGAACACCCAGTAAAATCCCAGTCCAAAATAATCTTTTCCCAAATTTCTTAAACCCGCCGTTATTTTGAGGAGGATCGATAGACTTGGTTGACAAAGCTTGGGGCGATCGCGTCAAGGATGCCTCTAGTTCTGTATAACGTTGGGCTGCTGAACTTTGCGGTGTTTGAGGTTGGGGAGGCGTTGAGCTAGGATTTGCAATAACTTGGATATCTGGATCACATCCTCCCCCCTGTTGAGGATGTTTCCATTTCGCAAACATTGAATTAAGAATACCCATGAGTATTTCCCAAAGCGGATATGCTTATTATAATTAGAGTCGGCATCAAGAATTGCTAAGTAGTTAGACATAAAACCTAAAACCCAAATTTCTGTTTCGCCCGCATAGCGGGCGAAACAGAAATTTGGGTTTGGTTTATAACTATGCTGAGCTACTTACTACTTTTTTGAACTTTACTGACCATCGCTACAATTTGCCCAACTACTTTGCTGTTTTAGTTTATCCCATATGATTAGTGTGATTACCCCTGTATACAATAGTGAACAATTTATTGAAGGTTGCATCCAAAATGTGATCGAACAAGAGTGCAATCAAGTTGAGCACATAATTATCGATGGTAATTCTACAGATAGAACCGTAGAAATCATCAAGAAATACGCTAACCAATATCAACATCTTAAATGGATTTCTGAGCCAGACCAAGGTCAATCGGATGCCATGAATAAAGGAATCTCTATGGCAAATGGTTCCATAATCTCATTTTTAAATGTAGACGATTATTATAGTCCCAATGTCTTAAATAGGGTTTTAGAAGTATTTACTTCTCTTCTAGAACCAAGCTTGTTAGTTGGTAATTGCAATGTATGGAATGAGAAGGGAGAGATTATCGAAGTTAATAAACCCCATCGATTAAGTTTATTTGATCTCTTAACAGTACAATTTCCCAATAACTTTCAAGTTCAAATGCCAACTAATCCATCGGCGTATTTTTATCATACTTCTCTACATCAAAAAATTGGGTTGTACAATACTCAAGAACATTACGCTTTGGATATCGACTTTCTATTGCGGGCTGTTCAAGTTGCTACAACAATATATTTAGATGAAGACTTTGGTAATTATCGATTTATTCCTGGTACTAAAACATTTCAAGATGCCCAAAATAATCAAAGATGGCAAAGGTTTGTTAATTTATTAAAGTCCTATGAAAAAGATTTATCGGGTATGCTCCGAATTAAGTTTTATGCTTTAGGGACATACATAAAGATTAAGCATCGTTTGTGGCTATTGAAGAGGTCTTTTATGGCTGTAGTCAGTAATATTATGACAAAAAACAAACCCCAGTAAGTAGGTGGGTGCAATTAAATATAAAACCCCAAAACCTGTGGCGCACACGCAGCGTGCGTCACAGGTTTTGGCTCTGGTTTTTAATTATGCCCACCTACTTAGAGAGTTTCGGCACTTAACATCGCAACTCTTTACTGGGGTTGTCTTAATCTATAGCAATGTAAGTTTTGCTTAGGACATAAAACCCAAATAAGTGAAGGCGGCACCGAAGTGCCGCCTTCACTTATTTGGGTTTTGATTTGTCCTAGCTATCTCTTACATTGCTATAGCTGACTAAAGATTTTTAACGTCAGTTCGGGTTAAACTGGCAAATTTTAAAAGCACAAAAGTAAAAGCCTTGCTTGCGTAACAAGGCTTTTACTTTTGTGCTTTGAGAGAGGGTTTGCGTAGCAAACCCTCTCTCAAAGCACGTTGCAAATTATTCTGAACTCGCGCTAGTTTAGATTAAGCCTTTTAAAGTAATAACAACTCGATCTTGCTGTTCTTCGCTCAATTCAGGAAACATTGGCAAGGATAAAACGCGATCGCAAATATCTTCAGTAACTGGGAAAGTACCTTTTGTATAGCCTAAGTCCTTGTAAACAGATTGCAAATGTAGAGGCAAAGGATAATAGATCATCGTGATAATATCTTGCTCGCGCAACTTAGCTTGAATATCATTACGCTTACCATCACCAATGCATATCGTGTACTGATTCCAGACACTTCCCGGACAATGATGAGGAGTCACGAGATTAGGGATATTAGCTTCCTTGAGCAGTTGTGTATAGCGATCGCTAATTTCCCGTCGTTGAGCATTCCACTTATCTAGATAGGGCAACTTCACCTGCAAGAGTGCAGCTTGCAGTGAATCAAGGCGTGAATTCATCCCAATATATTCATGATAATAGCGTTGGGGACTACCATGTTCACGCAAAATTCTCAGCTTTTTATCAATTTCTGCATTATTGGTAGTCATCATGCCACCATCCCCACAACCTCCCAAATTTTTGGTGGGGTAAAAGCTAAAACAACCTACATCCCCGATATTTCCCACCTTTTCCCCATTAGAGATTGCTCCTGTCGCTTGAGCGCAGTCTTCAATCACATAAAGATTATGTTTTTTAGCGATCGCCATCAGCTTTGGCATATCCACAGGACGACCAAACAGGTGTACAGGCATGATTGCCTTGGTGCGCTCAGTAATTGCAGCCTCTAGTAGATCTAGATTTAGGTTAAAGCTATGGGCTTCAATATCAACAAATACAGGCTTTGCCCCTGCCATACTGATCGTCTCAGCACTGGCAAAAAACGTAAATGGTGAAGTGATTACTTCATCACCCTCCCCTACATCTAAAGCTCGCATTGCTAAATACAAGGCATCTGTACCTGAATTACAAGCGATGCCATGCTTTGAGCCAATATAACTAGCAAACTCACTCTCAAACTGACTTACAGTTTGTCCGCCAATATATTGCCCCGATGCGAGTACAGCTAAAGCTGCCTGATTTAAGCGATCGCCAATTTGTTGATACTGCTGCGATACATCAAAGGGAGGGATTTTGTTCACGTTGAAACGGTTCTAGATTATCTCGACTATTTTAAACGTTATCCAGCAACAATTAGCTTTTAGTTTCAGCATTATGGCGCTTGGCAGTAACTTTATATTTAAACTTAATTTTTAATAGCTGTGAAATATATACTCTTATAGCTTTCACAACTTCTTTATGAATTGAATAACATACATATAACTTCTATATATCTTTTTAATAACAAATTTGTCCTCAAGACTGTTTTTCAGTCATTAAAAGGGTGAATAATATTTATAATAAGTACTGTATAAAGCTTGATCCAGTTTCAACTTTAAGCTTTGAGTACTGCTATTTGATATTTGGAAGAATGAAATTATCATGTTCTGGACAGCAGATCGCATTTACTCTCAAGGTATTGAACAGGCTCAACAAAGAATTTACGAATTCTTTTTAGAAACTGTCCGCCGTCAAACACCAGATGAAGTGTTGGCAGTTTTTAAGTGCTTATTTATCAATTTTAATGATCAATCTAACCCTGAAATAACAGCCGCACTTGATCAAATTCTAACTGCTTATAATGAGAAAGAATTCTTTTATACATTAAAGCGTTGTTGCTATATCCTCATTAACAATTGGACTGTTAGTAATAACCGAGTTTATATTCAATCTCTAATTGATGTTTTCAAAGACTCCTCAATCTATAAAAAACCAACCTCAATTAAATTACGCACCTTAAGAATTTGGCTACAGTTTTTTATTAAAAGTGAAGATTTTAAAACCTTAAAATTATTTACAATCAGTCTGAATCCTGTCTCTAGTCTCGATCATAATTGGAGCAATCGCTTTGCTTCATATTTATTAACAGATCAATATACAAACCCTACAAGTTCCCTAGAACAAAGGCAAGCTGCTAATTTATTGGCACAGGAAATGAAGGCGAAGTTTCAGTTTAATCTAGCTATGTATACGGCAAGGTTAAGTAATCATCACTCCAGTCAAAGCAAACCTAATAACCCTACCAGCTTAAGTAGTAATGTTTTAAATCTAGTCACGCTTATGTTGACTAAAAATAGTGTCTTGAATTGTCAATCTCAAGCAAATAATTTCTTGGCAAGTATTAAAGAACTAACTTACTACGATTTTAAAGTTCGTTTGTTGCAGTATCTTGATTTTTCAATTGCTGATCCAGAAATATCGGAGACAGTACAAACTAAATTACATGATGATTTATTCAAATTGAAAGCAGAGCACCATGATCATTTAGTCAATCCATATTTGATTTTAAAAACTTCTAAATTTTTAATTAGTCAAATGACGAGTAGTGATCATGAGCATTTAACTGAACTATTTAATATTTTATTACATCATACTAATCCTCTTAATTTTGTAGTATTACTCCTCAAACTTCTCTTGATTAATGATGCTGTTCGTTCTCATTTAGAACTGAGAATCGCGTTGATTATCAAATACTACAGTAGATATAGTGAGTCAAAATGTAAGTCGGTAATTGCATTTATTGATATGCTCAATATTGCTTTGGCAGTTTATGCTGGAGAAACTCGCTATAATATTGTGAGAATGCATACCCATGAGACATCTATTTCTCAGGAGAAAGATATGCATCAAGATTCACAAATTTCTAAATTTGACGAAAAGAAGTATCGGATTTTTTCACAGGTTCGATAATTTAATTTTGAAAGCGCGGCTTAGCAGCGCTTTCAAAATTTTCTCTATTTTTTAATTCAGCGCAACGCGCTGTACTTTTTGAGGTTAACCCGCAAATTGTGTAGTATAGCAATAATGCGCTCTATTGCCGAACCCTTGAATCAATCTTATTTCCAGTCCGAATATTTACTCTTTGAACCAGCTACACCTGATCGCGATGCGGTGAATATTGTTTTTGCTTTTCCTAGCACCTACACTGTAGGGATTACGAGCTTGGGCTATCAAGGGGTTTGGGCAAATTTAGCCACACGATCGCAAGTTAATGTTCGGCGCTGGTTTACTGATGCCCATGAGGACTTACCGCGTCAGATTGAGATTTTGGGTTTCTCTTTTTCATGGGAATTGGATTATGTCAACATTCTTACTGCATTACAGAAGTTTGATATACCCATTGATACTTGCGATCGCACCGATGAACATCCCTTAGTATTCGGTGGTGGACCAGTTTTAACCGCCAATCCTGAACCATTTGCCGCATGGTTTGATATTGTCTTGCTCGGTGATGGCGAAGAATTAATTGGGAACTTCCTCAATGCTTATCAAGAAGTCCGTCATGCTAGTCGAGAAGTGAAATTGCGTCATTTAGCTAAACTAGAAGGAATTTATGTACCGCAACTCTACGAAGTAACCTATGAATCTGAGGATGGAGCGATCTCCTCAATTCAACCCATAGATTCTGATATTCCCGCAATCATCCATAAGCAAACCTATAAAGGAAATACTCTTTCAGCTTCCACTGTTGTTACCGAAAAAGCAGCTTGGGAGAGTATTTTTATGGTGGAAGTGGTAAGGAGTTGCCCAGAAATGTGTCGTTTCTGTTTAGCAAGTTACCTCACGCTTCCGTTTCGGACTGCCAATTTGGAAACCAGCTTAATTCCTGCGCTCGCCAAAGGATTAACTGTCACTAAACGTTTAGGGCTTCTTGGCGCATCAATTACTCAACATCCTGAGTTTGATGCTTTATTGGATTATCTTGCACAGCCACAATTTGATGATGTCCGTCTCAGCCTTGCCTCCGTTCGCACTAATACACTAACAGAAAAATTAGCGCGAATTCTCTCTAGCCGTGATAGTCGCTCTGTGACCATTGCGATCGAAAGTGGTTCTGAACGATTGCGAGAAATAATTAATAAGAAGTTGCACAATAATGAAATCAAACAAGCCGCGATCAATGCTCAGGCTGGGGGATTAAAGTCACTAAAGCTTTACGGTATGGCAGGTGTTCCGATGGAAAATGATGATGATATTGAGCAGACGATTGAGATGCTGCTTTCTCTTCGTAAAATTGCTCCAAAGCTCAAAATCACCTTTGGCTGTAGTACCTTTGTTCCTAAGTCTCATACCCCTTGGCAATGGCAGGGGGTTAGCACTACCGCCGAAAAGAAAATGCAGTATTTCCGTAAGAAACTTTTACCGAAAGGGATTGATTTTCGTCCTGAAAGTTACAAAGATTCAATTGTGCAAGCGCTGATTTCTAGAGGCGATCGCCGCTTGACCAAATTATTGCGCTTAGCTTGTAGCTATAGCGATGGTGATGTCCCTAGTGATGGTTCTTATAAACGTGCCTTTAAGGAATTGCGAGGACAGTTACCACCTTTATCTTGGTATGTCCATGAGAATTGGGATATTCAACAAGTTCTACCTTGGCAACATTTGCGGAGTGCTTTGCCCGTAGAGACATTGATTAAACATCGTGAAGCATCTTTTCTAAAGCAAGAAACCTTTTGAAATTATGGATTTGCCATAATTTCAAAAGGTTTCTTGCTTTATTGACCATACTTTTATAGTTGTCGCTTGTTAGGATATAAAACCCAAATAGTGTAAGGCGGCGCAAAGCGCTGCCTTACACTGTGAATAAGGGTTGTAAGCCACTTGTTTTTTTACGAATGATTTAGGATTACAATATAGTCTTTAAAAATAGCAGTTTTGTTTACAGCCTGTTGAGGCTTAAAGTAGTACAGAGAAATTTTTGGAAGCGCGGCTAAGATTCGCTTCCAAAAATTTCTCTAGGTTTAAGTCACCGCAAAGAGCTGTAGCTTTCATTATTTATAGACATTTATAGACTTTAGGTAAGAAACAATGTTTAAGGTTGCTGTTGGTCATAGTAACGATCCTGATAGCTTAGAAGCTATTGACGAAATATTAGAGCAATGTCAACAAACCCTTGATGGTGTAATACCTCAGGCAGGGATTTTATTTGCAGCGATCGATTTTGACCATAGCTTAATTCTGCAACGTATTAACGAGACTTTTCCCAATATTGAACTCATTGGTGGCACTACCGATGGCGAAGTCTCTTCCATTTTGGAATTTCAGCAGGATTCGTTGACCTTAATGCTCTTCTGCTCTGACGAAATCGAAATTCGTGCTTCTGTGGGGAGAAATGTCTCTCAAGCCCCTGTGGATATTGCCCGTCAATCAGTTGAAGAAGCTAAACAGCAACTCACTTTACCCATCAAGTTTTGCATTGTGATGATGGAAAGTCTCACAACTAGTACAGTTTCCATCTTGCAGGGTTTAGCTTCGGTTCTCGGTGATTTACCCATCTTTGGGGGAGCCACTGCCGATCAATGGCAGTACCAACGCACCTATCAATTCTATAAAAACGAAGTACTTAGTGATGCTGTTACCACATTACTGTTTGCAGGCAATATTCTGTTTTCCTGTGGTACTGCTAGTGGCTGGCGACCAATTGGTAAAAGAAGCATTGCAACGAAGGTTGATAAAAACGTTATCTATGAAATAGACCATAAACCTGCGCTCGATTTTTATCATTACTACCTAAATATTGATGAGCCTGATGCTGTCTATCCTTTAGCAGTATTTCCTCCGAATGAAGATACATTTTTTCTGCGGGGGGCGATCGCCTACGACAAAGCTATTGGCAGCCTCACTATGTCAGGTGATATTCCTGCAGGTTCTATAGTGCAAATTACTGACACCTCCCTCGAAGATGTAATCACTGCCTCACGAGTCTCATTTGCCGAAGCTAAATCCCATTACACAGGTCAAGAACCTGAGGCTGCCCTATTTTTCTCCTGTGCTTGGCGTAGACAAATTATGGGGACAAGAGCCAATGAAGAATATCAAGCGATCGCAGGTTCACTCAAAAATTTACCTAGCAGTTGTGGTTTTTATACCTATGGGGAAGTTGCGCCATTACGACAAAATGGTCAAGCCTTTTTCCACAACACCACTTTTGTCACGTTGCTACTTGGTAATCAGTAATAGCTCCTATGGAAGTTGAAGATGACAAGCTGATCATTAAACGATTAGAGAAAGAGAATCGAATTCTCAAGAAGAAATTGGAGCGCTCAGAAATTGATCGTGCCACGCTAGAAACCACTAATCGGAATAAAGAAGCTTTGCTAAAAAAAGTGATTTGTGACTTACAAGAATATCAAAGTATTCTTGAGAAAAAAAGTAGTGATCTTGAGCAAACCTTAGCAGATTTATCATTAATGCAAACTAAATTAGTAGAAGTCGAAAAAATGGCGGCTTTGGGTGGTCTTGTAGCAGGAGTCGCTCATGAAATCAATACCCCTGTAGGTACAAGTATAACGCTTGCCTCCACCCTGAGGGATGAAACGCAATTGTTAATGACATTAGTAGAGTCTGGTTGTTTAAAAAAATCATTACTCAATCATTATTTAGACGTTGCTAATGAGGTAAGTAGTTTGATTTTAAGCAACTTAAATCGTGCAGGTGAATTAGTACATAGTTTTAAGCAAGTTGCGGTGGATCAGTCTAATTCTGAGAAAAGAATCTTTAAAGTTAAGGAATATATTGAGGAAATAATGATCAGCATTTCACCTCAATTTAAACATAATCTACATAACGTATCGATCACAGGTGATGACTCTATATCTATTGATAGCTACCCTGGTGCGCTAGCTCAAGTAATTACTAACTTTGTCAATAATTCTGTGCTTCATGCCTATTTGCCCAATACATCTGGCAATATTCATATTCATATTCAGCAGCAAGGCGATCGCACCATTATTCAATACAAAGATGATGGTTTTGGGATAGATCCGCAAATATTCAATAAAATATTTGAGCCATTTTTTACTACTGCTCGTGATAGAGGAGGTACAGGATTAGGTTTAAACGTTACCTATAACTTAGTCACTCAAAAACTTCAAGGAAGTATTGATTGTGAAAGTGAAATCGGAAAAGGTACACTATTTACAGTAAATTTGCCAAACTCTATAAGTACTTAGGTTATATAGTTTGGACTTTGGGCTAATTCAGACATTATTTGTTGATAACTTTCGTTATACGAGAAAGCACATCTCGAAGAGGTGCTCTTCCTCAAACCATGAAGGATTAATATATGTTTTTAGCAATCAATCTCATCAGTAAATCCTTATAGCTCGCATTTATTCTTTGTCATATCTATGTCATTTCCCAATGTCTCATGTAGTTCTAAACCGCATCATAGCCAGATCGATATTTTTCCATCTAGCGAAGATGATGATGAAATTACCTTCAGTGATGAAGATGATGCTGTAGAGACACCACAAAATGTAGGTATTAGTCAACAAGAATTAAACATAGATCAGTGGAAAGTAATTATTGCCGATGATGAGCCTGACGTACATCGTGCAACCCAGCTAGCATTGAGAAATCTTATCTTTGAAGGTAAACCAGTAGTTTTCTTTTCCGCTTATTCGGCTGAAGAATGTAAAAAGTTAATTGCGGATATTCATCCTGATGCTGCCTTGATTTTACTAGATGTAGTCATGGAAACCAATGATGCAGGACTACAGTTAATCAGATATATCCGTGAACAGTTAAACAATCATCAAATTCGGATTATTCTACGGACGGGACATCCAGGCGAAGCTCCTGAGGAATCTGTAATCTTTAATTACGATATTAATGACTATAAGCTCAAGGTGGAGTTGACAAGGCAAAATCTGCTGACAACGCTCCTCGCATCCCTAAGAGCCTATCGAGATATCACCATCATAAAACAGCAAAAGATTAAACTCGCTCAGACACTTGCCAATTTGAGAGAAGTGCAAATGCAACTGAAAGAATATGCCTATTCTCTAGAAAAGAAAATTGCTGAGAGAACATCGGCTTTGGAGTCAGCAAATCGACAACTGCACCGACTCGCCCAAATGGATGGCTTAACTCAAGTTGCCAACCGTCGAGGCTTTGATGAGTATTGGCTACAACAGTGGACTATCCTGCAACAGGAGCGTCAACCCATATCATTAATCTTGCTGGATGTGGACTATTTTAAGAACTACAACGATCATTATGGTCATTTAGCGGGAGATGAATGTTTAAGACAGGTTGCCCAAGGAATTAGTCAATTGTTGATGCGTGCTCAAGACCTATTGGCACGTTATGGTGGTGAGGAGTTTGTCGTGGTATTGCCCCATACATCGATTGAAGGAGCACAGAAAGTAGCGGAGACAATTATGAATGCCATTTATGATCTCAATCTTCCTCATGTCAAATCCCTAGTCAGCGATCGCATTACGGTCAGTATTGGCATTGCTTGTGTTGTCCCTAATGTTAATATTTCGATGGAAATGCCTATTTCTTTAGCGGATAAGGCTTTATATCAAGCGAAACAGGAGGGGCGTAATCGGATTGTATTAGCGAAGTAAATATTGCTGGCAGCAATATCAACCTATATACTTGTTTGCCATTTCAGCCATGCTTTGAGGTGATCGGGAACTGTGGTGAAATGCACATAAATTTGCTTAACGGGGCGTGATCGCTGTTTAGGAATTGTGGAAATGGTCAGCTTGTTTTCTAATACCAAATCCCCTGAAACTGACTGATCTAAGAACATTGCCTGATTTGGGTGTTGATGTTTTAGGACTTTGGCATAGATTTCACCTTCGATGTCGATCTTGTGAGTAGGATCATCTAAGGAGTTCGGGAAAGAAACTTGAAGATGGATTTTGAGATTAGATAATACAGGCACATCCTGATCGGCAAAAATTTCTGCACCATAGGGCGATAGTCTTCGTAGTTCACCTGCAAAGTTATCTGTGCCGAGATGCTTCTCTTCTAAAATGCGGTAAGTCACGGGAATTGGCATGGGTAATACTTGGAGCGAATCATTAATAGAAGGAAGCTCTAGATTATAAGTACCGCCAATTCCGCAAACATCATAAATGGAAATGGGGTGAGATACGCCCTTAGGCTCTACCTGCATAGAGCCATTGGTTTTGACGATTTCCTGTATTTCGTTGTAGGTGGTTTCCGAAATTAAGATCTGACCACCCACGGTATAGGATTCTATTCTTGCGGTGAGATTGACATGATTCCCAACAACGGCATATTTGGCGCGAGATTGGGAACCAATATTCCCCGCGACTACTTCACCTGTGTTAATGCCAATACCCATAGCAATTTCGGGTAAGCCCATCTGGGTAAGTCTTTCGTTGACCGATCGCATGGCGAGTTGCATGGCGATCGCACTGGCGACCGCACGAGCAGCATCATCCTCACGATGAATGGGCGCACCAAACAGCACTAAAATCGCGTCACCAATAAATTCATCAATTGTGCCTTCATAGGTAGTGATCGCTTCCGTCATCGTTCCTAAAAATACATTGAGGATTTCCACTACCTTTTCAGGTGGCATCTTTTCGGAAATTGTGGAGAAGCCTCGCAGGTCACACATGAGAATTGTGACTTTGCGGCGATCGCCTCCCAGTTTTAAACCCTCAGGAGTTTCTAGTAAGCTCTTAACGACTGCATCAGTTAAGTAACGACTAAAGTAAGTCCGAATCTGTGCTGCTGTGAGCGCTAGATAGCTAGTCACAATCACACCTCCACCCACAAAGCCAATCATGGCAGGTGCAAAGGGCAACCACCAACCATAGGCAAAGGCTATAAAACAAGTTGCAAATAGGCTACCACCGACGATCAAGACGCTAAGTGATCGCCCAATTAATACCCGAAGTTCACGGTTCTGGGTCTTGACATTGCGCCATTGCCAAATCAAAAGTGCGCCCGCCAAAGACCAACCAACAATCCACAACCATTCCCAAGGCTTTTCCCAAGTGAGAATTCTTGAGCGTCCGTCAAGGGTACTACTGAGAATATGGCTCACTATTTGAGAGTGAACTTCGATTCCTGATGTGGAAATGCGCGTGCTGCCAATGCCACTATCGAGGGGAGTGAAAAACCAGTCTCTTAAACTGACCGCAGTTACTCCAATCATGACGACGCGATCGCGCAATAAATCGGGAGAAACTCTTCCTTCGAGAACATCCGCCATCCGCACTATCTGAAAGCCTTGCCGCGATCTACGATAGTTAATGATAAATTGATGTCCACCCACATCAGCATGGCTATAACCACCATCATTCATGCGTAATCTAGGGGGACTGAGGGCTTGCTCAAAGGGAACTACTTTTTCCCCATCAAGGTAGAGTAGAGCTAGTTGCAAACTAAAACTAGTGGCAATCTTGCCATCGGGCAAACCTAAAGCCATTAATCCCCGCCGAACTCTCCCATCAGCATCAACAAGAATATTGATTGCACCAATTTGTTCAGCAGGAAGGGCTGGGGGTGGCTCGATATTAGAACTAGCGATCGCAAAATTAGAATTTACTAAATCGGCGGTTTTGGTTGCCCCAATCAGGTTTGGCGTACTTTTAAATAATGATGCTAATTGTGAATAGCCAGTACCGACGGGCTTATCACGGGCAAGATCTAAACCAATCGCACGGGGTTTTTGTTGTCGTACCTTGTCTAATAACTGAGTCAGCAAAGCATCATCAATCGGCCAAGCATATTGACGGACATCGGCTTCATCAATGCCAATAATTACAATTCGACTATCTGTAGACTCAGGCGATCGCCATCGAAAAAACTGATCGAGCATCGCTAACTCAACTGGCTCTAGTGCTCCAATGAGGCGTAATCCGATTACAACCAAGGAAATGGCTGGTGTAGCGATCGCCACACCACGCCATTTCCATAGAATATTTTTGAAGTGCCCAGCCATGCTAATGCTCCTAATACAGCAGTTTGCAAATAGTTAAGTAGCTGAACATAATTAAAAAACAGAATCAAAAACCGTGACGAAATCATAGCTTGTGCCACAGTTTTTGTTTTTTATATTTAATTGCATCCAGATACTTACACACTCATTTGACAACAAAAAATTAATCCCCTATGGAGGTTTTTATTTTGCCTACGGCAATATGAAAACCTCTTATAGTCTAATAATTAGAATGTGTCACACCTGATTGCTGTAAGACAAAATTAGCCTTAATAACAAGTTCTTGAATCGGTGGCTTTTGATTTTGTTGATCTGGAGTGGTTGATGTTTGCATTGGCGCTGGTATAGTTGTCGAATTCGTTGAGGATTGAATACTCTGGTTTTTAAACGCAACTTTTAATATCTCAACCCATGCTTTTCTCACTTCTGCATTGCTAGGCACAGTCGTTTGGGCTTCGGCTAAAACTTGCAACATATCAAACCAAATCCCCTCTTTAGCAAAAGATGCAGCTCGATCTATTGCCTTGGATGATTTTGATAGTTCTTCTGTCAATTGTTTGCTTGGTAAAATCCGACGTACTGATCCCTCAATGGTTGCGAATTGATTGAGATTGAGATCGAGGCTACTGAATTTCATACGCCATATATATATTTGACCAACTTCTAGAATTGGCGCATCATCGGGTAATTTAAATGCAATGATTCCTTCGTCATTATTAATCTCAAACTTCTTGTCATAGACTTTACCCTGTGTTGATAAAGCCGCATCTTTATCCTTGTCAAGTCTGAAAGTTACTGATCCCCGAAATTTAGGAATTCGGAAATAAATCGTAGGTCTTTCAGAAATAGTCTGTGGAATTGGGGGAATATTGATTTCCGCCTGTGGTGTCAAAGCGATGAATTCTCCTTTGGAAGTACGTCTAGCTCCTGCTGCAGAAGTGAGGGGAGAATCGAGACTGCTTGGAGGAACATATATTACTCTGCGGGATTGAGCTTGAGCTTCAGAGTTTAAGAACCATAAGGGTGAAACGATGCTATTACTGGTAACTGCTAAGCAAGAACAAACCGATGCTATTAAGATTTTTTTTGATAAAGACATGATGCGATCGCCTCCAGAAAAAGTGCTCTATACAATTAATCTATAGTTAATCTATAGAGTTATGTCCTAAGTCTCGGTGCGCTAAAGATCATAACCTTGAGATCCTAAATAGTAAGAATGCAACCTCTCCTAAAAAGTTGCTACGGACATTCGACTTAACATTAGGGAAATGTAGAACAAATTTTTTGTAGCACGAACTCGCTGCATCATAAAAAATTGGGGTCTTTATAGCAATCCTAAATGAGATGTGAGTGGCTTCGGCTTCGGTTTATGGTGGCTGAGCGAAGCCGAAGCCACCATAAACCGAAGCCGAAGCCAATGATGCTAACAACTGATTTAAGACTGCTATATTAAACAGCAAGCCCTCATAGCATTTCCCTGTCTAGTGAAGTACGGGTTTTTCCTACCTTCTGTAGGGACTTAAACCTCTATACCTAGCTTGCTTGAAAAATGCTCTAGCAACCTTAGTTATTTCCCTTTAGTACAGGAAAGCGTATTATAGTATTTAGAAAAATTTATTTAAATCGTTACAAAACTATGGATATCTTGTCATTTGGTTGGTTTAGCTTACTTGGTATGTTCACCCTATCGATCGCTTTTGTTGTTTGGGGACGTAACGGTCTATAAAATTAATTTTTTGAGATAAATTCCTTACGAAAGGGGCGCGTTGCGCCCCTTTCGTCTATTCGGCATCTGTGCTTTTGATAGCGACTCTAGCGCGATACAATAACTTCTCGCCTTGCATATAGCCAATGTATCGGATGATCACAGGAGTGCCTACCGCAATTTCATCATTACCTTCTATCAATTGATGCCTTTGTGGATCGTAGGCAACCTCTGCACCAACAGCACCAATTACCGTGATGCCCCATCTTTGTAAGAGTGTATCTAAAGGGCGTAATAAAGGCAGGATATTTTTAGCCAGCATATTGGGATTTTGCTGGGCGGCATAGGCAGCCGATGGCAATTGCAGCAGCAGAGATTCCAATTGCTGAAGAGTTTCCCTTTCAAATTGCGATCGCAATTCTTGTTGTTGATTTGCTAACGTTTGCTGTAAGCGTTGATATTCTTCACGTAAAGCAGCGATCGCAGAAACAACAGATTCATCATTAGTAGAAGAATCATAATTAATAAAGTTGGCAATCAACTCGGTCAGTTCAATTTGCAAAATTGCCGCTAACTTGGCTAGGTCGGCATATTTTAATGTTTTGGCATTCCCTTTCCGTAGGGTATCGATCGCCCGACGTGATACCCCCGTGCGTTCACTTAATAACTGAAAGCTAGATACTCCAGCTAGTTGCATATATTGACGTAATATTTCCGTGCGATCGCTCATGGTTTTATTAGAATTTACAAAAATCTAAAGAGCCTTGCTAAGCAAAGCTCTTTCTCAACACAGTTTTGTGATTTTCAGATTGTCTATGACAATCTGAAAACTTTTATATAGCAGTCCTAAATCATTTGTAGATTTTTGGATTTATGGAAGTGCGCCCTCGATGGGTACACTTCCTCAAACCATCTAGGGTAGATTTTTGGATTTGTGGAGATACACGCCGCATGGGTGCACTTCCATAAACCATCTAGGATTGCTATAGGAGTAGATCGGAATTCAAGGTTACTGTTAGGTCAGTATTCGGATTCACAGAAGCGAGAGTCACGCTATCACGACCTAAAAATAGACCAAGTAATGTACCAATACCTGCACCACCAAGGACTTCCTCAGTAGCGATCGCCCGATCACCAGTTACGGCTGAGATTGCGGCGGCGGCAGCAGCACCGAGGGCAGCATTTTGTACAACTTTGCCAACGCTGATACCCTTATCAACTTTCTCAGTGGTAGTCACTACTTTGGAAGTGCCATTGATGGCTACTTGCTTGCCATTGGCAAATACAAGTTGACTTGCAAAGAACTGAGCACCTCCCGATACAGTCCTCAATTCACCCACCACTTGTGTACCTGAGGGAATCAAAATTACCCCTTGAGGATTAGCAATATTTTGGGAAACTGTGAGAGTCAAAGGTACCTTTTCATCAGGACCTAACAGGATCTTATCCTTGGAATACTGCACAGCAATGGTATTGCCTGCGGGAATTCTGACTTGATTTTGGACTGGTGGGGTTGTGCCATTTTGTCCCACGATATAGGGAGAGGCGATCGCATTTACCTGACCAGATTTCACTAAAGCTTGATAAATAAAGGCTGCCACTTCAGCTCTAGTTGCAGTTTGGTTAGGATTTAAGAACAGCACATTGGGATAGTTCACTACTAAACGATTTTCCGTTGCTGCTGCTACGCTATTTCTGGCATAGTTGGGAATGCTAGACGAATCAGAATAAGCCTGCAAAATCGTTTCAGGAGCTTGACTAGCAGAATAATTTAGTCCATTCGCTAGAGATACTAGAATTTGTACACGGGGAATATTTTGAGAAGGCTCGAAAACGTTACCAGGATAACCAGACAAAAAGCCTGTTGTATATGATTTCTGAATGGCTGTTGCTGCCCAATAGTTGGAACTAACATCAACGAAGCTTACTTCCCCACGAACTGGTGCTTTGTTTGTTGCTTTGCTCAAAATTGCTGCAAATTGCGCTCTTGTGACTGGATCATTTGGACGAAATCCCCCATCAGGAAAACCTTTAAGAATATCTCTGGAAGCTAGCTCTTGAATAAAAGGCTGTGCCCAGTAGTTAGGAGGTACATCATTAAACGTAGTCTGAGCAAATGCCGATGTTGCACTAATTAAAGGAATTACAGAACTACCAATAAAACTAACAGCAACAAGTAATGCAGTGCTAGAACGTCTAGATTGATTTGTCATTTTAATTTTTTCTCCCATATACATTCGTGTATACCCCGAATGAGACTGTATACGCAAATCAAAAGTTCCTCATAATTTTTTGTATTTTTCACTGTTACAGTTTAAAAGTTTTTATCAATTCTGCTTGCTAGTCAAATAAATCAAACAAGTCAAACGTATATATCTTGGAAAGAAGTAATCGCGAATTAAGTCAAACTCAAAAATCAATCAAATCAAACATAGGTAAGATTTTGTGACTTCAAAAAAATTCTTTAGAGTTCGCCTAAATCTAAATATTACTTAATATATAGCAGTCCTAAAGCATTTGTAGATTTTGGGGTTTATGGAAGCGCACCCCTTCGGGGTGCGCTTCCATAAACCCATTTAGGATTGCTATATCCATCACTACAGTAAAAAGGAAAGGAGGTACGAAGTGCCAACTTTCCTTTTTACTGTAACTAGCTTTGGAGTTTTTAATATTGCTCCTTCCAGCGCGTTACGCTGAAATAAAAACCGAAAGTGAGACGAAGCTGCGCTTTCAAATTTCTCGATAATACTTTTAGCAATCTTGTGAATCGTTAGGGACTTGCGGATAAAAAATGTCCCACCAAAGTTATCTAGCTTCGACTTCGCTCAGCTAACGTTGGCTGAGCGAAGTCGAAGCCACAGGTACTTGAATTAATAGCAAGTCCCTTACTGCTGCTGATTTAAAGGAGGGATTGAGAAATATGTCAAGCAAATTCTATACAATTACTCTCTAAAATTGAGACAAACTGACTGACAGCAATCCAAACCAATAGATTTTTTGAAAGTGTTGCGAAGCAACACTTTCAAAAAATCTATTGTGGTTCGTTTGATCGGTAATTGCTATACATCTCAATAAACCAGAGAATGTTTGTCCTCTCTATTTTTTCTGTTTTAAGCTCTATAGAGATTGCTATATGATAGATATAAATAGCTAGAATCCCTGATAGTAAGCCTTGACAAAGTTTCAATTTGATTCCATTCCCGATGCCCTGAACGATCTCAAATCTGGTCGCCTCATCGTCGTTGTCGATGATGAAAACCGCGAAAATGAAGGCGATCTGATTGGTGCAGCCCAATTTGCCACACCTGAAATGGTGAACTTTATGGCAGTCAAGGCACGGGGTTTGATTTGTTTAGCGATGACAGGCGATCGCCTCGATCGCTTAGATTTACCCTTAATGGTCGATCGCAATACCGATAGCCAACAAACTGCCTTTACCGTGAGCATTGATGCGGTGGAAGGCACATCTACAGGTATTTCCGCCGAGGATCGCTCCCGCACCATTCAAGCAGCAATTAATCCTAATACTCGTCCTAATGATCTGCGTCGTCCGGGGCATGTTTTCCCCTTGAGAGCAAAGGATGGTGGTGTCCTCAAGCGGGCAGGACATACCGAAGCCGCAGTGGATCTAGCACAGATGTCAGGGCTATATCCCGCAGGTGTTATTTGTGAAATTCAGAATGATGATGGCTCGATGGCGCGGTTGCCTGAGCTAATCGAATATGCCAAGCTGCATAACCTTAAATTAATTAGCATTGCGGATTTAATCAGCTATCGTCTAGAACACGATCGCTTTGTAAAGCGTGAGGCGATCGCCAGTTTGCCATCGTTATTTGGTAATTTCCGCGTTTACGGTTATCGCAATACCCTAGATAACACCGAACATTTGGCGATCGTCAAAGGTGATTTACAGGATTTCCCAGAAAATGAAGTCCTAGTTCGTGTTCATTCCGAGTGTTTGACGGGTGATGCCCTCGGCTCCTTGCGTTGCGATTGTCGCGGACAGTTACAAAGCGCCTTGAAAATGATCGAGTTTGCCAATTGGGGAGTAGTTGTTTACCTGCGTCAGGAAGGTCGCGGCATCGGCTTGATTAATAAAATCAAGGCATATTCCCTCCAAGATGGGGGACTCGATACAGTTGAAGCCAATGAAAAACTGGGATTTGGCGCAGATCTGCGTACCTATGGTGTTGGGGCACAAATTCTGCATGATCTGGGTATCAAAAAGATGCGCTTGATTACCAACAATCCTCGCAAACTTGCAGGACTCAAAGGTTTTGATATTGAAATCGTGGGACGCTTGCCCCTCTTGATCGAAACCAATGAATATAATTTGCGCTATCTGGAAACTAAAGCCGAAAAACTAGGGCATTTGCTCTTACAAACAAAGCTTGTGACTTTAGGTATCCATTGGACAACCGACAAATCAACGGAATTGCTTGACCAATTGCGTGAAGCTGCTGCTAGTAACGATCTCCTTTTGCAGGAAGAAACTTCTACTGCCTTTGCAAGTTTGTTTGCGGATGCGGATACGCAAGAGGTAAATAAAGAGTCGGAGAAGGATCTAGCTAATAAGTTCACAATTGTGCATTTAGGCTTTGATAGCTCTAACGAAATTTCTGATGATTGGTATGCCGAGCCAAATCATCCCTATCGTCAGGCAATCATCCGTGTGCTAAAGCATCTCAAACAATGGGAACAGGTTAAAAACTTTAAATTTTGCGTAGCCAGTAATGATGCTGAAACACCCACAGGTTTTGCGGAAACAATTAACCTTGGCTTAGCATGGCATACACCTTGGCTCACGGATCGCATTTATGAGTGGTTTAACTTTTTCCACCACGGCGACGACGATCTTGCCATTCTAAATAAGTAAGGTAGCCCACCCCACCAGTAGCGATCGCCAGTAATGCTGCGGCAATCCAAAAGAAAGAGTTGAAAAGAATAACCTCTGTCATAAAACTTGCTTAGTTGGTTCTATTTTTAATTTTTTCTATATTGCTACTAGTTTACAACTTGATCGCAATCAAACTCTAAGGAGATAGACATCTCCTATGACAAGAAAGCGCGGCAAAGCCGCGCTTTCTTGTCATAGGAATAGCGGCTTTGCCGCTTTGCTATTTCCATGATGCTTTTAAATAATCACGCACATCAAAGAAATCATTCCAAGGAATATAGGCTTTTTGGTGTTGATCAAGATAAACCGCAAGGCGATCGCGAGCAAATACCGTCGGGGCGTAGAGCGCCATATTCAAATCCGTAATCGAGTCACCAATGGCGATCGCTTCCGTTGCTCCATATGCCTCGATCACCTTTACCTTAGCAACTAGTTCTGTCCCATATTCATAGTCGGAATGAAGTTGTAAATATTCCTGACTAGGATCAATGGCGATCGCATGGATGGCATGAACACGTTGTTTTAGATCTCCTAGGACTACTTCCACCATGCCTTGCAATCCGCCCGAAACGACGATCAAAGGCACTTTTTCGACATCCAGAAAATCGAGCAGTTCGATAAAGCCAGCTCGCATCGGTTGCGATCGCGTAAATTCGAGAATTTCAGGATAGAGTCTCGAAGGAATAGATTCAAGAATTTGGCGTACTCCTTCCCGCAGCGTTAAGGTCTGATCATAAATTTGTGGTAGTAGCTGCTGCGAAACATCTGGGGCAAATTCTTTCAAGATCGCGACAAAAGTTTCCACTGCCGTAATTGTGCCATCGAAATCACAGAATACTATGCGAGTCATTACACCTCTGAAATATGGGGCTTCATCCACAAACCTAGTAATTTATAACAAGCCTCACTTGCCAAGACTTGTTATAAATATATAGCAGTCCTAACCTCAATTATCTAAACCTGCTCAGTTGTGCTCATCCATCTAAACCTCCAAGAAGCTGCTTTGCCCACGATGCAAGCTAGTCAGCTTTTTGGGGAGATGTACTTATCTAAAAATAATCATCCCCAAAAACATGAAAATATTAGTTCTCAATGCAGGATCGAGTAGCCAAAAAAGTTGTTTGTATGATTTAGGGAATGTATTGCCTGACACACCACCTGAACCGATTTGGGAAGCGATGGTAGACTGGACGCACCATACGGGATTTGCCGAAATCAAAGTTAAAACCCATCAGGGCAAAGTTCTTCAAGAAGAAATTGCTGCAACCTCACGCCCAAAGATTATCGCGCATATGTTAGAGACTTTGTGGAATGGAGAAACCGCAGTCATCAAAGAGCCTTCAGATGTAGATATCATCGGGCATCGAGTGGTGCATGGCGGAGCAGAATATCGCCAAAGTACCATGCTTAATACAGAAGTCAAAGAGGCGATCGCGAAACTCTCAGTCTTTGCCCCTGTCCATAATCCTGCGAATTTAGAAGGTATTGCCGCAACGGAAAATGTATTTGGGAAGATTCCCCAAGTTGCTGTATTTGATACTGCCTTTCACGCTCATTTATCACCTGCCGCCTACACCTACGCAATTCCCAGTAAATATGCAGAGCAAGGAATTCGGCGTTATGGCTTTCATGGGATCAGCCACCAATATTGTCGCGATCGCGCCGCCCAAATTCTCAATCGCCCAGTTAACGATTTACGCTTGATTACCTGTCATTTAGGAAATGGATGTTCCTTAGCCGCGATTCGTGACGGTCATAGTATTGATACAACTATGGGATTTACACCGCTCGAAGGTTTAGTCATGGGTAGCCGTTCTGGTTCCATTGATGCAGGGATTCTCATCCATTTACTGCGTCAACCAAATATGGATGTGGAGAAACTCGATCGCCTACTCAATCGCGAATCTGGGCTATTAGGCATCTCAGGAATTTCTGCGGATTTACGCCCAATTCTCAAAGCGATCGCGGAGGGTAACTCACAAGCGCAGATTGCATTTGATGTTTATGTGCATAGTTTGCGATCGCATATTGGTGCAATGCTAGCTAGTCTTGGCGGCTTAGATGCCCTAGTCTTCACCGCAGGTGTTGGCGAAAATGCTCCAGACATTAGAGCCGCCACCTGTGCAGGTTTTGAGTTTTTAGATCTCAAACTGGATCTAGAGAAAAATAACCAACGGGCGATCGATGTTGATATTGCATCTCCCGATTCTGCCGTGCGAGTTTTAGTGATTCATACCCAAGAAGATTGGGAAATTGCTAGAGAATGTTGGAATATTCGGAATTGATATTCACCCTGTGCTGAAGAGTTAGCGATCGCCTCAACATCCATTTTCTAAAGGCGATCGCAATTATTGTGAGTCTTGATTTCTAGGCGATCGCTTTATCAAGCTAATGCAACAATTGTAACTAAGCCTCTTTCAACTACTTCTATTTGTAATTTGTATCCATAGAGCAAGCCCATACCAATCAGAGGTTCTGTTTCTGATTCAGCAACATCAATCTCACGAAATTGCCCATCCCATATGATTCTTGCGGAATAGATATCAAATAGAGTCTCACTCCCATCCCCCAATGTAACAGTATCTGAACCATTCCAAGACAAATCAAGTTGAGTGATGATATCTGATGGCAAGGTCAAAAATCCATTAAATCCTGTATCTATAACTGTCTCAATAATCTGTTGTTGTCCGCTGGCATTATCGACAACTAGTGGAAGCATCGCTTCGCATCTCAAGCTAACATTTCCCAGTATCATTGTTTTTGGGCGAGACTCCTTGCTCCAAAGTGATAAACCGCACGATGACCGATACGGATTATCCAAGGTTGGGCGGTAGGACAGCGATCAAATAATTGGTTAGTGGCAAGTAAAACTGTGTCAGCGATCGCAAAGTCTCCTGTTTCAATGTCGATCGCTACGATCTTGCCATAGTTATCAGCTTCTACTTTTTGCTTGATTTGCGTTTCGTAGAGTGCTTGTCCACGTTTAGATATTTCTTCTTTGCTATAACGTCTTTGTCGAACTGTCATAGTTTTTCTACGATTAAGTTACTTAATCATTATAGCGATCGCCTCAATAATAAAATAATAAAATAAGTTGCGTTACATTTCATTAATGCACCCTATAAGATCGGCGATCGCACTAATTAAATTCACGTTTTGGCAATTCAAGAATAGCCTCGCTTAAATCTTCTACGCTTGCATAACCTCTCAAAATATTATTCATAATCTCTTCAAAAGAGCTATCAAATGAGGGGGTATTTAGAGGGTTTTCTTTAGCTGCGACAACTAAATTATAGGAGGATAAGTATCTAGTTCTTAACTCAGATGCTTTCCAATCTAAGTCTACAATTTTTCCATCAATATTAGCAGCACCATCATCATACTCAGAGCGATTAACCAAAAACTTTCTTTGATAAACCGCAAATTGCTCAGAACAGTATCCATATCTTCCTATTTCATCCTGAATCTCCTTTTCTTCTGTCCAAGCATAAAGACCGCTAGGTTTCATTGGATATGTTTCAATGTATACAAAACATTTATAATAACTACGGGCATTCACCGCTACAACTTCCTTAATTTTCAACTCTTGATTATCTATCAAAACAATGTCATCTTCTAGATGTTCAAAAGATTCTATTTGAAAGTTTCTATCACCTCTAAACCACCATACTGGACAGTAATGCTTATTAAATTTTAAAGGATCTTCTAGAAGTTTACTCAACCTTGTAATTGCTTCGCTAGACGAACAAAATCTTTGAATACCTCTAACGCCAGGAAAAGAACTTGAAAATCTTTGCGAGAAAAAGGAAGTGCTACTAACTGGTACATTTTGTTTGTTGTGTGCTATCTCATCTTCCTTTATTATTATTTCTTTTTCTAATAGAATGGGTGTCAAGTACTCAGGAATACCTTCTAGCTGAATTTCCACACAAGCAAATTCATAAGCATCTTTAACCGAACGACCTGCTCCTAGCGCTCTATAAAATCCTACTGAAAATGCTATTGCAGCATTGTCCCCAATAGCTTGATTCATACCAATAACGAAAGGAATATGTTTGGCAATAGATCTTGCTTGAGTCTCTGAATAACAGGCATTTAAAACTACGCACCTTACTTGACTAGCCAATAATTTAAATAGATTAGCAAGTGCATCAGGTTTTATTGGTTTTGTCTTCCCCTGACTATCTTCAAAACAAAGTTCTCCAGCACTAGTACCATGTCCTGAAAAGTGAACAATTTGAGGCTCGATATCAAAAATAGCTTGACTTATATCTCCAGCACGTACAGATTCACGTGATTCTATGGAGTAGCTATCTCGATGTTTTGAGAGTTGTAATTTTTCACGAATATCCCTCAACTCTTGCCCTAAGCGTAATCTGACTGCATCAGTAGGATCGGCTGCTAGAAACAAGATTTTTATAGTATTCATCAATTATCTACATATGTCTTAGTCCAGAATATACACCCAAAAAGTTATTCTGTAACCAAGTTAAACACCAATACTTTATCGGTATAACTTAGCAGCTTAGGGTGCGTTCATGAAATGAACCCCACCAAATAAATCTAATTGGAACCTATCGTATTATTCCAGATATCTCCATTCAAACAAGCAAGCGATTTTCTCAAATTTGTGAGTGATCGCTTGTTGGGATTTGTAATTGTAAAAGCGATCGCTTAAGGTTGAAACTTATTAAGATTCCTTTTCGGTAGTGGTGTGATCGCCTTAGAAAATATCAGCAGGATCGGCAGTTTAGATATAGCCATTTGCACTGTGAGAAGCATAGTGCAAATGGCTATATCTAAATCACGTGAGGTTAATTTTTACTAGCTCTTTAGCATCACTTCTTACGACCTTCTTGATCGTAATAATCGGGTTTCACAACTTGCTTAGCCCTTGCGATCGCCAAGGAATTATCTTCCACACTTTGCACCAGTGTAGAACCCGCAGCAATATTCACATTCTCGCCAATTTGAATTGGCGCAACTAAAACAGAATTGGAACCAGTCTTGCTGCGATCGCCAATTATGGTTTGATGCTTTTTGAAGCCATCATAATTGGCGGTAATCGTGCCAGCACCAATGTTTACCTGCTTGCCGAGCGTCGCATCACCGAGATAGCTCAAGTGAGCCGCATTGGTGCGATCTCCGACCTTGGCATTTTTTAGTTCCACAAAGTTACCAATGCGGCATTTTTCGCCCACTACCGACTCGCCCCGAATCCGCGCAAAAGGTCCAATCCGACAGTTATCGGCAATTTGACTATCTTCGATTACCGAGAATTGAATCGTACTATTTTCGCCAATAATGCTATTGGAGAGCAGACTGGAAGGACCAATAATTGAACCTGAGCCAACTTTAGTATTACCGCGTAAATGGGAATGTGGCTCGATAATCACATTGGGAGCAAGTTCCACTTCATCATCAATGGTAATCGTTTCAGGAAGTAACATGGTCACACCAGCCCGCATCCATTTTTCCCTAGCTCTCTTTTGCAGAACATCATAGGCATGGGCTAACTGGAGGCGATCGTTAATGCCTAAGCTTTCATCGGGATCTTCTAAATCACTGGCATAAACCGATTTCAAGTAATCAAATACTTCCGTTAGATAATATTCTTTTTGAGCATTATTAGTGGTGAGTTTTGGTAAAGCTTGAGCTAATTCTTGCCAATCAAAGCAATAGACTCCTGTACTTACTCGCTGATTGAGAAGTTGTTCGGGATTGCAGTCACGATGCTCGACGATGCGTTCGATCTTCATATCGCGATCGCAAAATACGCGACCATAGCCAGTAGGATTGGGCAGAAGTGCGGTGAGTACGGTTGCCGAAGCTTTATGTTGACGATGGCTATCGATTAATGCTTGGATGGTTTCCGTTCGCATTAATGGCGAGTCTCCCGTGAGAACGACGAGTTCTCCTTCAAAACCTTCTAGGGGTTCTAATAATTGCTGAATCGCATGACCCGTTCCCAATTGTTCCGCCTGTTCGGCAAATTCTAAATGGGGATAGTCGGCGAGGGCTGCGCGAACTTGATCGCTGCAATATCCGATGATCGCAATACGGCGATCGGCTTGAAGGGCATCAGTCGCATTGAGAACGCGCTCCACTAGTGACTTACCGCCAAGGGGTTGTAATACTTTTGGCAAGGCTGACTTCATCCGCGTTCCCTTACCCGCCGCCAATACTGCTACTGCTAACATTTTTTATTTCTCCATTTAAGTACTAAATCAAAGACCCTCATCCCTCATCCCTTTGCCAAAACTCTATTTTCGTTTCAATGTATCTAAGCCCCCTAAATCCCCCAATTCTGGGGGACTTTGAAAGAATGTTATTTTCTTGTTCCCCCAGAATTGGGGGCTAGGGGGCGATTAATTGTTGACTTAGCTAGTTTTTATGACTTGTATGGATAAGGTAGATCCCATTGGGGGATGGGGCTAGAGGTGAGGGCTAACCGTTCGGACGACTCATTTGTTCGAGATTGAGAACTTCGGCTAATTTCTCTTCGGTCATCAAGCCTTTATCGAGAACGACCTGACGCAATGACTTACCTGTAGCAAGCGATTCCTTCGCTACATCTGCCGCGTTTAGGTAACCAATATGAGTATTCAAGGCTGTTACTAAGGAAAGACTACCTTCAGCATAGGCAAGACAACGATCTTCCACTGCGGTAATACCTCTAATGCACTTAGTCGCCAAAGTATCGATCGCCTGTCCTAAAATCTCAATGCTATGAATCAAATCATAGGCAATCAAAGGCATCATCACATTCAATTCCAATTGACCAGCCTGTGCAGCAAAGGCGATCGCTGTGTCATAACCAATCACCTGATAACAAACCATATTCGTCATCTCGGCAATTACAGGATTATATTTTCCAGGCATAATCGATGACCCCGGCTGCACTGGGGGTAACATGATTTCCCGCAAACCTGTTTTGGGCCCCGAATCCATCAAGCGTAAATCGTTAGCAATTTTGCAGGTGTCTTGGGCAAGGTTGCGAATCGCACCTGATACATTTACAAATGGAGCCATGCTTTGCATCGCTGCCATTAAGTTGCTAGCAGAGGTTAGCTCAAAGCCTGTAATTTCGCTTAGCTTTTCGGCAACGCGATCGCAATATTGAGGATGGGTATTTAACCCTGTCCCTGAAGCACTACCGCCTAGACCGAGGGTTTTGAGATCACTAGCCGCTTGGTGAATCCGTCTCACATGATCACTAATAATTTGGGCGTAGGCTTGAAATTCATCGCCAAGTCTGACGGGAACAGCATCCTGTAAATGGGTACGTCCCGATTTGACGATCCCTGCAAAGGCGATCGCTTTAATGCGTAACTGCTCATTGAGATTAGCGAGAGCGGGAAAAAGTACGTGATGTAACGCTAATAATGCCCCAATCCGAATCGCGGTAGGGATCACATCATTAGTTGACTGACCATAATTAACGTGATCATTAGGGTTCACATTTTGGTAATTGCCTTTGACATCGCCCAAAATTTCAAGGGCACGATTGGCTAAGACCTCATTAATATTCATATGATGCGATGTGCCAGCCCCCGCTTGGTACACATCCACCACAAATTGATCGCGCAAAGCTCCATCTAAAATTTCATCCGCCGCTGCCGCGATCGCCATACCCATCCCCACAGGAATACAACCCAGTTCAGCGTTAACTAATGCGGTTGCTTTTTTGATCAATAAGCAAGCATCAACAAAGGTGGGGAGGGGCTTTAGTCCACTAATCTTAAAGTTATCGATCGCCCTAACGGTTTGGATACCATAGTAAACATCATCGGGCAGGGACATTTCCCCCATGGAGTCGCGTTCGGTTCTGGTCATAGTTTTATGAGGCTTTTAGCTCTTGGCTTTTAGCTTTTAGCTTATGGTAGTTTGGATAATTTGGATTAAATCGATTAAGACCATTGTCATTTTTTTGCGATCGTCCCGTCAAGATAAAAAAGAGATGTGCTAAGCACATCTCTTTTTTAATTGTTTCTAGAGCTAGGACTTGATGAACTAGTAGGACTTGCCGAACTAGTAGGCGTTGGGGAGCTTTCAGGACTCGCTGAGCTGCTAGGAGTTGGAGAACTCTCAGGGCTTGCTGAGCTTGTGGGAGTTGGAGAACTCTCAGGACTTGTCGAACTGCTAGGAGTTGATGTACTTTCAGGACTGGCGGAAGGTTTTGGTGGTGTTGACACCTTCGGCAAGGGGTTAGTTTGGGTGGGTACAGGTTGCGCGGGCTTGGTTTCTGGCTTCGGTGTGGGGACAAAGTACAGAACCGTTGCCGCGATCGCTAAACTGATCACCCCAGCGATCGCTGGTACGGCTTGACTATTTAACTGAGCCTGCGCTCGATAGTCAGAAATTTGAGTTACTAAACGCAAATCTGGCAAAGTTGTCGAATCGCAACAGAGACGATCCAAACTCTCCATCAAGTCAAAAAGCTGAATTGTATTTAGTTTAATTTCAATCTTTTGGGTGGTATTAGCATTAGCTTCATTGGCAGTAATCGATAGCAAATGCAGATGTTTTCCCTCTGGTTCCAGACGTACCTGCCCTTCAGGAATTGTCAAAGGAGTATTGCTTTTTAAAGCTTGAGCATAGGCTCCCACAACTTTAACTAAGGCTTTGAGAAGATCGAGACCACCTTCGATAGCTTCAGACTGATGACTAAAGCGACAACTAAACCCGCTTAGGATGGATAGGGTATCCCCAGAGGTGCTAATGCCATCAATCAGTAAAGTACAACTTGGCAAACTATAGCTGCGTTGAATCATTAGGCGATCGCTCCATCAAACAGACTATGCCATAGGCGATATTCACCCGCGACACCACTACATAGCAACAGTCGCGTTAGTAGTTGTAGGGCTAATTCACGGATTTCTTCATTATTTAGGGGCGAAGGCGATCGCATCCGACCGATATATAACGACTTGAAGCGATCAATATAGGTCTCTAAATAAGCTTGGTTTTGCTGCAACCCTAATGCCTCAATTTTGCCTTCACTAATTTGTTGCTGCGTACTAATCAAAAAGCGCAAACCTGTATCTAGCTGCTTAGTCAAAGTACAAACAATCTTTACTAGAGCCTTTAGCTCATCCCAGCTAAGACTTGCACGCTGATAGTTGCGTCGCAATGGATTGGTATTACGCAGTCGCCAAAAAGCGACACGACTAGGAATCGTCTTTTGTAAACCTAACTGCTCAATTAAGACGAGCATGACTTCTACTGCTTCTAAATCCAGCGCCTCGATCGCTAGAAGCAGATGATCAATATCCATACGGACACTGCGGGGACAACCCCTAACAAAGTCTTTAGGAACGTGTAAATCGAGGTTTGCAGGAGCAGAAATATTTAACTGCATAATTCGCAGTGAAGTTGAACCTAATAGAGTTTACCCAATGGCAAGGCTTTCAGCTACAAGCAATTTATCTAAGATACAACAAAGCCCGTAGCTGATTGCTTTAACCTTAAGCTTGGCGTGAGTAGTACTCAATAACCAGCAGTTCGTTCACTTGCAATGCCACCCATTCACGTTCAACAACGCCATTGACCTTACCAGTCATTTTTGCTTTGTCAAATTCTAAATGGCTAGGAATGTTAGATAGACCGGGGAATTCGAGGTTACGCTCGACGATCTTTTTCGATTTTTCGTTGTCTTTGACGCTAATTACTTCACCAGGGCGAACACCATAGCTAGGAATGGTGACACTCTTGCCATTGATGGTGATATGTCCATGATTTACTAGCTGACGAGCCGCAGGAATCGTTGGTGCTAAACCCAAACGAAAAACGGTATTGTCTAAACGCATTTCTAGCAATTGCAACAATACAAGTCCTGTAGAACCCTTAACTCTTCTAGCGCGACGCACATAGCGGAGTAGTTGAGTTTCGGTTAGACCGTAGTTAAAACGTAATTTTTGTTTTTCTTCGAGACGCACTGCATACTCAGAACGCTTTTTGCGATCTTGACCATGTTGTCCGGGTGGATATGCGTGCTTAGGTTGTTTGCGACTTAGACCGGGAAGCTCTCCGAGTCTTCTGACGATTCTGAGGCGCGGACCTCTATAACGGGACATAGCTCCTTCCTTGTTACTGTTGAAAACTTGACAGCCTATCTAGTATATTGCAATTTTGCGAAAAAGCTTTACAAAAAAATGAGTTTTGGATCAATGCTTGTATACAGGGCATTTGAAGACAGAATCAGCCCTAATAGTGAAATTTTAATGTTGATGGATTTAGGTTCGATGTGATCGCTTTATATATGTGACTACTTAATAACGATAGTGGAAATGTCTTTCAATGATCAATGTATGTAGATGTGATACAAGTGCTTTAAACCTTATATCGAAAGGTTTAAAACAGAATAGATTTCAACTTATTTTGCAGCCTTTTTTCGGTTAAATTTTCGTCATACCGAAATTCAATCAACTTATAACCAAGAGACTTACAAAGTTCTTTCTTCTTTTGATCATTTTGTTTTCTTTTTCTAAGACCATCTTCTCCTCCCCAATGTTCAATAATTTCAAAGTGCTGAATCCCTTGATACTCGATCCCAATCTTTAAACTAGGTATCCATATGTCAATTTCTAAACCTTCAAGCTCTTTACCTCTGTAATGATGTATTACATCTAAGGATGGAAAAAGTACTTGAACCATCTTATAAAGAATAGTTTCAGAGATCCATTTTTCTCCGATTTTTGGGTAGTTAAATGCTTCTCTAACTTCATTTTCTATTTCTTTATACTCTTTTTGCGTTGGGAAAATAAATGTTCTATATTTTTTTAACGAGAAAAGGTATTGATAAGGCATATATCTTTTTAGAAAAGCAGATGGAGTAGGAGAGCATAAATACTCTTGCCTTGGAATATCTCCAGTACATAAGTGACATATATTTTCCTTGACTGTTATATCTATACCTCTTACTGTTAATCCATTTTTTATATTTAGATATTCTTCAAAACAAGAACATGTTAAAACCTTGCCGCAGTTTCTACAGATGAAGGTGACAGGGAAAAAAGAATTATCAATTCTAATCTCATCTAAGATTTCTGGCAGATGATTACACTGAATTGTGGATTCTTGGAAAATATTTAAAATAATATCTTTGCTAAAGTGAATTCCTAGTAAACATATATAGGATTTTCTTTTTCTATCGGAAATATCATAAGTATATCCAGCTAAGTTAATTCCTTCATCGGTTTCGATAGCTATTTGATAATTTTTATTTTCAATTAGTATTGCAATATTACCCAGAGAAAAGTTTTCAACCGCTCGAAATGGTAAAAGTGAAGGTAGTGCAAGCATCTCCCTATCTATATAATTAATCGCTCGTAGGCTATAGTCATCATGTCCATATCCAGCACAAAAAACCGCATCAATTTTTACTAAAATATCTTTTTTGCTGTTGATAACTTTAGTGATAGGAGACATATTAAACAAATTAGAATTCTTTGAAAAATTTGTATATCCTAACGATTGATTTCGATTTACTATTATCCCTTGTTTCTCAAATAATGTTTCTAGTTCTGCCTTAAAAGCTTTTCTAATATCACTAAAAAAATTACCCCTTGTAATTTTAGGATATGATAAGGCATTGCGAAATGATATTTCTACAATTTCTTTTGGTATTTTAATAACGTAATTCATATCTTATAAAAATTTATAAAAATAGTCTATAAATCTGAGTAAGCCATAAAGTATAGATTAATTAAATATTCTTAGGTTTATTAATCAAACAATTAAATCTTTAGTATTTTCTTGAATCTCTTGAGCTGATTTTCCCAGCTTCTAGCAAGATTAAAATTCATATTGGTTTTAGAAACTTCTAACAAAGCTTTATCAATTTCATAAGTTTTCTCATTCCGTAACCAAATGAGAATATCTGCTAAACACCAAATTGAAGGAGTCCCTTCATAAACAGTGAAAGGAGAGATTATCTTATCTTTGATCATGAGATTTCTTGCGTTTTGCCAAGAACATCCAAGGATTTTACAGTTTACGTTAAACTAACACAATCTGTAGTTGCTTCAATTAACCTTGATTTGGGAATCACTGCTTTTACATCAGTAATAGCACTGTAAATTGCCTCATAAGCTGATGATGCCTCACGGATGAAATCAAGAGCAATATATCCCTTAGTTCCAATACCAATTAAGGCATCGTCACAGCCATTTTCATATAGTTTCTCAATATAAGCATTAGGATCAATTTGAGAATTTGGGAGACTAAACTTTAAGGTAAATTCAAAGAGTGGCATACTCTGATTCGATCCGATCGATATTTCTTTCCATCTCTATTTCTAGAGGAGATGTGGACTGCTGCACTTCTTGGAAATAAATTATGTCCTTGCGGGGATCGACATCGGAGGTTCTGATTTGGAGATTGTCGCCCACTTGGATCTGGCGATTAATTCGCATCGGTAACTTCAAGCCCAAATCTTCGATCAAGACTAGAGCCAGCTTTTCATTTTCGCGCAACCAATCCAGCATCAACGCTTCCCACACCACATCCTTATTACGACGCAGATATTCTAAGCTCCAATATTTGACCGATTGTCGCTCAACCTGATTGGCATCCCAAATCGCAGGATCGATCGCCTGTAAAATTGCTGTCAGCATTTCTGCCGTAAAGGGCAGAGGCTCACCACGCAAGAAAGCCTTGATTTGCCAATGGGCTAGCAAATCACTATAGCGACGAATTGGGGATGTCACCTGTGCATAGGCATCAAGTCCCAAACCTGCATGGCGCGAAGCATATAGCCCTAGTGAGCCTTTAGTCATACAGCGACAGATCGCAAATTCGCGCACAGGCCCCGATGGTAACTGCATCAAGGTATCGAGGGGCGGTAATTCGGGTTGTTCTTGGTAGCGATAGGGGATAGGAATGTTATTTGTTTGTGCAAACTTAGCGGCGACCTCGCCAGCGAGGATCATCATCTCGGCGACTAGTTGTCGAGAGAATGTATCTTCCATCAGTTCTAAGGTCAGGCGATCGCCATTTTTCGAGTCAACCTTGACGCTGGTATCGGGTAAATGAATTTCGATCGCACCCTGATCAACACGCCATTTTTTGCGAAGGCGAGCAAAGTCGGCAAGGCGATCGAGATCATCCTCTACGCCGAGTTGCAGCATTTCTTCGACATCTTCATAGGTGAGGCGATAGTTCGGCTTCACCAAACTTGTCACAATTTCGTAATGAGCAACTGCACCCACCTCATCAAGATCGACCGCAAAAGAAACCGCATGACAGACCTTATTCTCGATCAAGCTCATGGGACCTGCCGCTAGTTCGATGGGGAACATTGGGATCACACCTGTGGGCAAGTAGACACTTGTGCCACGCTTACGCGCATCCCGATCTAAGGGACTGTCGGGATCAAGCCAGCGTGTGGGATCAGCAATATGAATCCAAATCCGCTTGCGACCATCTGCTAAGGTCTCAATACTCAGACCATCATCGATTTCGGTGGTGCTGATATCATCAATCGTATAGACATGCAGATGGGTGAGATCGCGGCGCAGGTCTCCCATATGGTCAGGGATGGGCGCAGTGAAACATTCCTGTGCAGCAGCAATCAATTCATTAGCAAAGCGAATCGGAATCTGGCTACGCAGCAAATTCAGGTTTTCATGTTCGCTCCAAATGCCAAGGTCAACCAACATTTGAAATGCAGCCTGTTCATTTTTAGGACGTTTAGCAAAGCTCAGTAACTCTTGGGCGGCGGCTTTATCGGAGGCTTCATCACCATTAAGTGCGTAACGTTCTAGACAATCTAACCGACTGCGATCGCTCGTAGTCCATGTGACTTCACCACCCGATAGCTTCGTCGTTAGCTTATTCTGAAACTCCTCAATTAATTTAGCGCGTTGGGCGGCGGCTTCCGCTTGATGTTTTAACTCTGAGACTTGGGAATTTGAGCGGGGTTCGTAGAGATCGCCCTTTTGTTTGAAGTAAATTTTGTCACTACTTAATAGGCAATAGGAAGCGTAGGACGTAACCGCAGAAACTTCTGAAAATAGGAGATTGGCAAGATTGCTAGGGTTAGTGGGTTGATTGTCTTCGATCAAAATTTCCCAAGCAACTTCGAGGCTAGAGGGATCGAGAAAGTTTTCTACTTTTTGCAAGAATGAAGGGATTTGTGTGTAGGTAAAGCTAGAGCTTTCACCACTAGCCTTAATAATGTAATTAATCTCGCGGGGGTGGATCGTGTGGGTATTGCCATTTTCATCGATCGCTTGAAAGTGCTTTTTGCCTTCAGGACGATCAATCACGACAAGGCGGCGATCGCCATGCAATTTCACTTCGACTAGCGTACCTTTTTCCAAAATAGCCCCTTGTCCACCAAAGCCAAAAATTTTCTTTAGTATTCTACCTTTTTAAACTTAGTTTTCAAAAATAAAGGCGGCGCGATGCGCCGCCTTTATTTTTGAATTTATAAATACTAAGTAACTTCATACTGCATAGCATTAGCGATCGCCCCCACCGCAGAAGCAGCGATCTCTGGTTGGTAAGAAATGAGTGCATCTGATGTTGATTGTACTGGTTGCTTGGGAGATGCCATCATCGCAGCACCCAGAACTAGCAAGGCAATACTAGATTTAAGGCTAAAAGTGCTATTCATCTTCATATCCCTCCAACAACGTTGTCCCAACGCCAATAATGACAAATTTACGTCTTTTTGTTTCCTGTGCCTTAATACGAGCTGTGTCTAAAAATTACTCGGTAATTTTGTCAAAGCATCAATACTCTACTGACAATTACTCATCACAATTTAGCTGTAAATATTCTCGCAATCACAAAAAAGTCGCTTTTGTAATACTAATGATAATCGCTAAATTTAAATAAGGATGTAATTTAAGTATCAAATTTGAGTGATCTTTATCACTGATCTTGTAAGCATGATTACAAATAGATAATCGAACTGACAAAAGCAAAGATAATCTCAAAATTAGATATATCTAAATTTATCGGTTCTAAGACAGTCTGCCCAGACCTTATTGGATGACATTTGATACCTAACGTCAGTTCGGGTTAAGCTGACAAATTTTCAAAGCACAAAAGTAAAAGCCTCGTTTAGCAAGGCTTTTACTTTTGTACTTTGAGAGAGGGTTTGCGACGCAACCCCTCTCTCAAAGCACGTTTCAAATTGTCCCGAAAAAATATAGCCACGTCGTGCTTTGCACGACGTGGCTATATCGAAATAACGTTAAAGTTTAGTTTTGTGGAAAAAGTCTCTTAATGTAGCGGTTGATTTGAGCTTGAGCATATGCCTTAGCCTGTGCTGAATTTGCTGCATTGATGGTGGTCAAATCAGAACCTGTCTGCTCTGGACTAATTGACTCATCACTTAACGCTTGCCCAGAAGCATCTTCAGAAATTACTGTGGATTCCACAGACTGCTCAGCAATAGGCTCATTCGGAATTTCCACCTGAGTTTCGGTGACTGTGCGCTCGACCGAGTTGGCAATTACACTCTCAGGCGTAGCAGTGACACTGGTATGCACATAGGTCTCTGTGGTCGATCGCTCAATAATATTGTCACTATTGAGATTGTCAGATTGCTCCAGAGACACAGGCGACTGGGCAAAATTCGCTGACACAAATTTGTTTTTTAAAGGCTGAGCAGCAGAATAGGTATGGGTAAATGAATAATTTGTGGGTGAAGGAATTTTATTTGTTTCTAAACTTGTTTCTAAATCTTGGGCGATCGCAGGACTTACCTCTTTCTCCACGGCAGTTTGATCTAACCCACTAATTAACGAACAGGGAGGTACGATCGCCCCCTTAGCAATTACCGCCCGCACAATGGAACTAGAAGCCCCAATACAAGCACCTTCACCAATTCTGCTAGTGCCATATACTAAAACCCCCGCTCCCAGATTTGCACCTGCCCCAATTTCTAATAGTCCCCCTTGAGCGTGCAGCACTGCTCCCATACCGATACATACCCCTGCACCAATCATAATCTTGCCACCCTGATCTGCTTGGATTAATACTCCAGATGCGATCGCTGCCGTCTCATCGATCACTACATCCCCACAAACATAGGAGCGAAAATCTCCGATGGGTTCTAAAGGTGGTAGGTAGTTCGATTGCATGATTTTTAAATTCTCTAAATTCATCAAGGACTTCGCTAAGTTCTTGACAACAATTACTCGCTAATTACTTTTCTAAATAGAGAACCTCGCTTTGCGAGGTTCTCTAAACACGTTACTTTGCAGGACGTTGAATGATTCCTTCAAATACACGACGCTTAGCTTTAGGATCAATACCTAGTAAGCGCACATATTCATCACCATGCTCATCTAAACAAGCTTCCAATGCACGAATTACTTCCGACTCATTAGAGGTAGCGATCGGTGAACAGCTAAACCAAGAACTAGTGCGGAAATGGCGCTCATCGGCATGTTCAGTACCAATACGGTAGCCCTGAGCCAATAGCTGACGAATACGAGATAGCATATCAGCGCTAAGCTTGCCAGCACCGCCACCATAGGAGCTATTGCTAGAGTTGCTGACCTTAACCGCAGTACGAGTTGCCGCTACGGGCTGACCGCCAGGACGATGTACTAGTAGTTCAACGACACGGCGCTTTAACTTGGTGTCAACACCAACAAGACGCACATATTCATCGCTATATTCAGCAATGTAATTATCTAAAGCAGCGATCGCGGCGGCTGGGTTGTTAGCAGTAATCGCAGGAAGAGTCTGCCAAGAAGTAGTACGGAAATGGCGCTCATCCGCATGTTCAACACTAAGGCGATAACCTTGAGCCAACAGTTGACCGACAGTAGATGCAACATCACCACTCGTAACACCATTGGCGCGAGGAGCAGTGGAACTTGCCGATGCACCATTGCCATTCGATTGACCAATACTTACAGCTTGGCTATCAGCACGTTGAATGATGGTTTCTGTAACACGACGCTTTGCCTTAGGATCAACACCAACTAAACGGACATATTCACCTTCATGCTCAGCAAGAATATTATTTAAAGCGGCAATCACGCTAGATTCACTGGATGCATCGATTGCAGGACCAGTTTGCCATGCGGCAGAACGGAAACGACGGGCATCAGCATATTCTGTACTAATGCGATAGCCTTGAGCTAAGAGTTGACGCACCTGACCTGCAATATCGGCACTGTTAGCACTAACCGCAGAACCGTTCGAGGCTGCTTTAGGTGCACTACCATTGCTGACGCTAGGTGCAGCATTGCTGATTACTGCTGCTTTATCACTGGGACGTTGAATAATAGTTTCGGAAACACGACGCTTTGCCTTGGGGTCAACCGCAACCAAGCGAACATATTCACCTTCATTTTCTACTAAAGCATTTTGTACAGCCGCAATTACTGTTGAAGCTTCAGATGTATGTGGAATAGCAGAAGATTGCCAAGAGCCACTACGGAAGCGACGCACATCTGCATACTCAACTGCAACATGGTAGCCTTGACCTAAAAATTGTCGTATTTGCTGCGCTAAATCCCCAGCCATAGATCCATTCCTCTGTGCTTGTATATCTGTAAAGTTCTGATTAATTTGATTAGAATGTTGCGTATTAAGCTGTGTTTTAAAACTGGCAACAGAATTGCTGCTTGATGATGTCGAGTTTTCTTGTTGTTGGCGGATCGGTGTAATGCAGGCAATATCAGCAGCACAGCGATAACCTTGTCTCAAGGACTCGTTGATACCGACAACATGACTCGCAAAGTTTTGGTCTGATTCCCGCACATTCGGTAGCAGATCGGCTTGTTGCTGCGTTGTAATCACTGCACCAGAAGGAACATATTTACCCGCAGGAATTTCTACATCTTGGACAAGAGCATGTAAGGAAATAATGCAGCCGTCACCGACCCGCGCATTAAATACCGTTGAGCGGAACCCAATAAAGCAGTTATTGCCAATATAAGCTGGCCCATGGATAAGAGCCATGTGCGTGATGGAAGTACTATTTCCAATCCAGACGGAATATTCTTTGCCGTCATCGCCAACCACGCGACCTTTTTCTAGACCATGAATGACAACACCATCTTGGACGTTCGTACTATTACCAATATGAAAAGGATTGCCCTCGTCCGCACGAATCGACGTGCCTGGGGCAATCAAAACATTAGCGCCGATATAAACGTCGCCAATTAGATTGGAAAAAGAATGAACGTAGGCGGATGGATCGATTTTGGGTTCTGCCAAATTCCTAGACCAAGGTGTAGGGGGGGCAGCAAAGCTACGAACTACCATAGTGAACCTGCACTTTTAAGTCTTACCGATATCCTGACTATCAAAATCAAGATGATCAGTGGCTCAAAAGCGCACCTCCAAATAACAACTTAAGCTACAACGTCGGAAAACTTTTTTACTTATCTAGCGCCAAGATCGGCATATCTCTATAGCATTCTTTCATTGTATTTTTTGCTGTAGAGAGTGCGATCGCTCAGGCTCACAGTATCGATGATGGCGACAACTGCGGCATCAATCGGACGGTTTGTGCTATCTCGTACCTGTCTCGCACCACTCCCACGAGTAAATAACACCCATTCATCTACGCCAGCACCGACAGTATCAGTGGCAACTTCGTAATCTGGAAGTAACTGTCCTTGGAGATCGACAAGCTGCAAGAGCAGAAACTTGCTTCCAGATAGATTTGACTCTTTGTAGGTACTGACGACCGTACCGCAAACTCTAGCAATTTGCATGTTGTTATAAGTACGTTTGCAGAATGAATGAAATGAAGATGCGAATACGAGATGCCAAAGTTTGAGCAGACAAACCAGCAAATTTATAGCGATCGCGCTAGTTAAGTCCCAATACTATGGGCGGTTGATAGGACGGATGGAGTTTACGTTGTCACGGAACTGCTCGACTTCTTCGGTGTAGCGAATTGGTAGAACGTATTCGAGGTTTTCGTGAGGACGAGCAATGATGTGTGTGGAAAGAACTTGTCCACCGTTTACGCGCTTTACGGAATCGGTACCTGCTGCAACTGAAGCTTGTACTTCGGAGACATCGCCACGAACGATAACGGTCACACGACCACTACCGATCTTTTCGTAGCCAACTAAGGTAACGCGAGCAGCTTTAACCATAGCATCGGCTGCTTCTACAACGGCAGGGAAACCAAGGGTTTCAATCATTCCAACTGCGATCGCCATAATTCGTGTTCTCCTAAGAAATAAATAATGAAATTAATGAAAATTTAGTCTTTTGATACTGTTTTTCGAGGGTCTTTTTGAGACAATCAGAAAAAGCAACAAAATAAAACAACTCTAAAAAGCAAATTGCTCTACTTCTCGCGTATAGCGAATAGGTAGCACATACTCTAGGTTTTCGTGTGGTCGAGCAATGGTATGAGTCGAAACAACTTCGCCCCCATTTACTCGGTTTGCACCGTCAACTCCAGCAGCGATGGATGCTTTCACCTCAGAGATATCACCTCTGATGATGACTGTAACCCGCCCACTACCGATTTTTTCGTAACCCACAAGGGTAACGCGAGCAGCTTTGACCATGGCATCCGCTGCTTCTACAACTGCGGGGAAGCCTCTAGTCTCGATCATTCCAATAGCGATCGGCATAATTTAAGCCAGTGTCCTTACGACTCTCTAAAAAACTGAAGTTCTCGCGTTTTATCTATCAATCATATGTAGATGCACGAGCGCAACTATTGATCTTAGCTACGATCGGTTCGCTTAAAACATCAAATTTCAAATTTTTAAAACAAAATAAAAATGAGATGACGTTAGGCGCACTTTTGTAGCTGACTTAATGCAGCTAGCTTTTCGCAGCTAATTTACAGATATTTTTTGACCTGTTATGGTAATTCCCTATCGATAAATTTATAAAAATTATAAAAAAATCTATAAAAAATATATTGATAGGTATTTATTACTACAGACATAGCCATTCTAAATCTGAATAATCAAAGAAAATGAATATGATAAATATATTCAACTCTATCTTTATATCTACGATAACTAGTGGCGGTACATTTGACAATATAAGCCGTCATGATAAATCTAAATAGTGCATATAAAGCTGGCTTATTTGCATGATTAAACGTGATGTTTGCATTTTGAATATCTCTTGGGAATTAATTAGGGTCGGTTAGTAAAATAAGAGACCAAAATTTTCGTGGCTCAGCTTCGCTGAGCCACGAAAATTTTGGTCTCTTATACTTAAATTGAAGAAGCTTTAGCGATCGCCTATGGAAATAGTTTCAACCTCGGCAATCTCTAAATTAGGTAATTGTACTAATTCCCTTTCTTGTTCTTGGAGAGCAATCATCGGAATATTTACAGGCACTGGGGTTTCAATCCAATATTCGGAAGTTGGTAATGTTTCTTCGAGATCATCAAGGGGACGAGGAATAATCATCAGGGTATGGAATTCACCGATACGTTCAGCTTCATACATACCTGCTTCGATCGCGATCGCCACATCCGCAACATTGCCACGAATAATCGCTGTACATAGTCCTGCTCCAATGGTTTCATAGCCAGCAAGATGGACATCTGCTGATTTCAGCATCAAATCGGCGGCTCCCACCATCGCAGGAAAGCCGCGTGTTTCCAATAGTCCAATCGCCTGATTACTAAGCCGACTATAACGCCCATCGGTCAACTGGCTCAGTCGATTACTAATCGGTAAAATCGCCTCTAAATTAGGGTATGGACGGGGAATGACGATCGTAGAAACTAGTTGTCCAAATTCTCGCGCAGTTTCGGCTCCTGCCTCCACAGCCATACGTACATCTGTAATCTGTCCCCGTACAATCGCTGTACAAAAACCATTGCCAACTTTTTCGTAACCAACTAATCGCACCGTTGCGGATTTGAGCATCATGTCGGCAGTGCCCACAATCGCAGGGAAACTAATAGTTGAGACCATTCCCAAAGCGCTTCCTGAGAGATCGATTCTTTGAGATGCACTACTAGACATTAGAAAATAGGGGGAATAAACAAATTTAAGTTTTCATTTTGTGGTAAGCAAAATGAAAATCGTTCTATAGTGTGTATCTTAACTGATATAGCAATCGATGGTGAAGTAAGATTGTAATGAATGTATCTCTCACTTGTACAAATTTTCAGGTAGAAATAGTTTAAAGTTTAGCAATTGGGACAGTTCAAGAGTAGATAAACAACCTAGTGAGCAATTAATGAGTAAGCAATTGAATTATCTGCATGTTTCAATGTATAGGGTATAGATTGACGAACTTCTCAAAAGCCTTGTACAAAACTATACATTGATAGAGTTTTTAGTATTGCGATCCAAATGTCCAAGATGTCCTGATGATAGCAAAATGCAACTGCTTGAAGCCATCCAAAAGAAAGAGTACATCTTAGTTGTAGATGATACACCGCCTAATCTACAACTATTGTTAACTATGCTGTCTCGTAAAGGTTATGAGGCTCATGGTGTCACCGATGGGGCAACAGCATTGGCTAATGCTAATGAACAGTTACCTGATTTGGTACTGTTGGATATCAATATGCCGAATATGAATGGATTTCAAGTTTGCCAAAATTTGAAATCTAGCGATCGCACCCGTGAAATCCCCGTTATTTTCATTAGTGCGCGGGATGAGGTTTTAGACAAGGTACAAGCTTTTGCGGTTGGGGGGGTAGACTACATCACCAAGCCATTCCAAATTGCGGAAGTGCTGGCAAGAGTCGAAAATCAACTGACATTACGAAGATTACAAAGACAGTTACAGGAACAGAACGAACGATTAAAGCAAGAAATTCATAGTCGGATTATTGCTGAGACCTTGCTCCAAGAGGCTAATGCCAAATTAGAGAGATTAGTTAACTTAGATGGCTTAACCCAATTGGCTAATCGGCGTTGTTTTGATGAATACCTTGAACAAGAATGGCAACGGTTGGCGCGGGAGAGGCAGCCTTTGTCTTTGATCATGTGTGATATTGACTTTTTTAAAAACTATAACGATACCTATGGGCATATTGCAGGAGATGATTGTTTACGCAAAGTTTCGCTTTTGATCAAGCAATCGGTGCGTCGTCCTGCGGATCTTGCCGCAAGGTATGGTGGCGAAGAGTTTGTTTTAGTATTGCCAAATACGGATATTGAGGGTTCGATTCAAGTTGCTGAAGTGATTCGGCAAAAGCTCTTAGATTTGAAACTTCCTCATGAAGATTCAGCTGTTAGTAAGTTTGTGACCTTGAGTATGGGGGTAACGTCTTTAATTCCTAAAATCGATTCCCAACCGTCAGTATTGCTCACTTCGGCTGACTATGCGCTGTATCGAGCTAAAGAATTAGGGCGCAATCAAACCTATCAAATTGGTTAGAACCCCAAAATGAATAAAGGTGGCGCTTAGCGCCACCTTTATTCATTTTGGGGTTTGAGTGCAAAGCGCTGTATGTCCTCGCTATATATAGTTGTTTTAAATAATTTGCAGAGGGGCTTCGACTCCGCACAGCCATCGGTGTAAGCTAGCTGAGCGAAGTCGAAGCTGTAGTTCTTATTTGAATTATCTATAGCAATCCTAAATGGTTTGTGGAAGCGCATCCTGAAGAGATGCTCTTCCACAAATCCAAAAATCTACAAATGATTTAGGACTGCTATATATGCGAAGATCAATAGCTAACCTATTTTTTATGAAAAATTAGTAGCACTTTATGCCACTAATTTTTGTTCTCAGATCACTACTAAAAAAATTACTAAAAAAATTACTAAAAAATGACAAAAAACGTATGGATATTCCCTGGGCAAGGATCTCAGGCTGTAGGCATGGGTTTAGATCTTGCGGAAGTGGGCAAAGACAAGTTTGCTAAGGCTGAGCAAATTTTGGGTTGGTCAATTTTAGAAAAGGCACAAACTGACGCAGCAGAACTTTCTAAAACGCAATTTACCCAACCAAGTTTGTATGTAATCTCTACAATTCTCGCGGATGTTCTGAAATCGAAGGGCGCAAAACCCGATGCGGTGACTGGACATAGCTTGGGTGAGTATAGTGCGCTCTATGCTGCGGGTGTATTTGATTTTGCGACAGGGTTGGAATTGGTGAAGCAACGATCGCTATTGATGTCTGAGGCGAGTGGCGGCGCGATGACTGCTTTGATTGGGTTCGATCGCAGTCAACTAGAAGCAGCGATCGCTCAAACTGAAAATGTAATTCTTGCCAATGACAATAGCGCCGATCAGGTTGTCATCTCAGGAACGGAAACTGCGGTCAAATCGATTGTGGAACAGGTAAAAACGAAACGCGCCATTCCCCTTGCTGTCAGTGGTGCATTCCATTCTCCTCTCATGGCAGATGCCGCAGCAAAGTTTGCCCAAGTTCTCGAACAGACGATCTTTAATGATGCGGAAATCCATGTTATTTCTAATGTTGAGCCAAATGATGCCACGACTGCTGGTCAGGTATTGCGTGATCGCCTTACCCAACAAATGACCTCGCCCGTCCGTTGGCGCGAAATTTGCTTGTATCTCGCTGAGCAAGGTTATGAACGTGCGATCGAAGTTGGCTCAGGCAAGGTCTTAACGGGACTTGTTAAACGGACTGCTCCTAGCTTGGCACTCGTCAACGTCAGCACCCTAGAGCAGGTGATCGCTATTTAGATTCGCCCTTTAGCTCTCTCTTGAAACGATGAGGGGGAATGCTGAGCGTTCACTCTAGTAAATTACCTAGATTTTTTAAGAGGTAATTCTCAAACAATATGAAAATTACCTCTTAATTTATTCCAGTATATCTACTAGGTCTTTAAATAATAGTTTAGTAGCTTTAGCGATCGCAGTCATTCTTATAAGTCTAATTGGTCTACCTCCTTGTTTCATATCGTCCACGATTCTGCCTATTGTTTCCCCGATATCATTTTTCGGTCTGTATTTTATCGGCTCAATCCTCGTAAATAACCACTGCCATAGAGCAACTCGGCATACATCAGATCCGCCAACAATTTTTTACTCTCCTTGTCACCAGAGCTTCTTTCAGTAGGAGCACAACCAAGAGCTTTAGTAAACCGTCTCAAGCTGATATGACGCTTAATACGTTTATCCTTTTTCCTGCGAGACTTGCCCCATTGAATAATAGGTTTACCATCATCATCGAGGAAACTTTCAATCGGGAAAATCTGACTTAAAAGAATAGCTTGAACCCTTCGACCAAATCCCCACTTATCAAACACCTGACGATATTTAATAAACCTAGAATCAGCCATTAACTCTTCAAGTTCCGCCTCAATTTCTCTCTCTTCAGCCCAAATATCAATCAGGCGTTTAGCATGACGGTGTGTACTGGTTTCAATACCTAGACCTACAGTTTCGCTGTAAATCCTGTCGTATCTCTTGCTTTCCTTTTCCAGTGCTAACCATTCCCACATCACTACACCTTGACTCATAGCAACCTCTGGGAATTGCCAAGCAAGATCTTGACGAATTCGGTTAATGATTGGACTTTGCACTCTCGCAAGATGTCCTAATCTCAGCACCTTTTCTCTAATCTTTGCAGATACTTGGTCCCGGTCTTGTAGAAATCTACGAGGTTGATCGTGATAGTCCCACCAATAGCAAGCAAGAGCAAAGGCATCAGATTCATCTGATTTATCAGGCATATCTAGATGTTCCCGATGTCTGGCTAACTTGTTATGTGAAACAAGCATTACACGACATCCAGCTCTAACTAGATGAGTTCCCCACAACTTAGAGTAATTAACTCCAGTGGGTTCCATGACTGCTATATCAGGCTTTAGGTCTAATAAAGTTTTTAGACCAGTAACATCAGCTTTGCAATTAAAGAACTCAGTCTTAAATAAAAATTGTCGAGGTTCATTTGGACGCTCTGTAAGAAGGCAAGCGACAACGCTACCCTTGCAGATATCAATCCCAAGAATACGCATAAAGATATTCCATTGTGGCTAAGTGTTTAAATTCCAATCCCTTACGGGCAGGTTTAAGAATCACCCTAGAACCCTCACTATATCGGGGTTCGATTCACTCAATCTAAACCGAAATAAGGCTAACGGGGTCTTTGAACGCTCTTAAGCTCTACAGCTTGTTTCCCTCTCTAGACCCTCATTTACCTGCTGATGCTTTGGACACATCAGCATACTGCCTAGTTCAGAACTAGACAGGTGCTGATTAGTCATTTAGAAAGGTATACCGCCTTTTTCTTCTACCTCTGCTATATACCCTTCCATTAACTCTTCAAACTCATCACTATCAACTAGCTCTTCTACATCATTCTCATCATCTGCTAACTCTTGGCTTACTACATAGTCTTCACTCAGTACACCGCTTCCACCACATTTAGGGCATTCCCAGTCTTCTGTATCATCAGTTGACTCAATGTATCCACTTCCTTGACACATATCACATGCATACATCATTGGGTCATCAAAACCAATAGGTTTAAATACACTGTTTGGATAATCAGGATAATCCTCTATCATCTCTTCAACTACTTCACTAGTTAGTGTTTTTTGCTAGGAAATTTTCCTTTTTCCTCATCCCTTACAATCTCTGCAATTTCAGAGATTCGATTGAAGATACCATCCCAAACATCTCTAAGTTCAGACTCAGACAACTTGAAGGCATCAATAAGATGTAGTAAAGCTCTAGACCGTTCATTGATTAGGAACTCAGCCATGATTAATTCACCTCGTAAATAATTCCTGCTACTGGTTTGGATGGTGCGCTGAAAGAGTCATCAATCTGGCTAAGTAAAGCCTTGGCAATCTTCACTTTGTGAATAGCGGGAAGATTTTCGAGCCAATTTTCGACATCTTCAGGCATAGGCTTGATGCGAGAACTGTAGTAATAGCTGATCGGTTTTGTCATAACTACCTCAATTTTTAGTTAGAAGCCAATGTCTCAGAATCAACAGCTACCTACGGTGTAGGGAGTCTCTAGCCTGTGGTGATGTATATGCGACAATTGGCTTAATACAACTGGGGCGGCGTTTAACTAAATATGGTTAACCGCTGCTTTTTGTTTGTTTTCTCAGATTAAAGCTAGCTTGAATAAATGTCAAGCTAGATAGACAAAATGTAAATTTAGGTTTAATATGGACTTAGTTAAAAAAATTTCTCCTTATGCTGAACTTATGGCTAGAAATGGTGTTACTCAGGCTCAAATAGCTGACTCTTTGGGTTACAGTCGTCAGTCTGTTAATTCTTGGTTTACTGGCAAGGTTGATCCAAAGTTGACTCTTCGCGAGTGGCGTAAACTTGCTTCTTTACTTGGTACTAGTCTTGATCATCTTCCAGATAGTTTTGCCCCTCAACCTATAGACCAATCACAGCAAGGTGACTGAAAGCAAATGAAATACTGTCAATTAGCGATATTTCCAGAATCAGAGATAGAAATAGAAATAGAGCCAGAAGTCAAAGTAAATTCTGAACGATTTTATTTCCCAGTTATTGTTAATGGTTCTATGTCCGTTCACTGGACGCTAGCATTATCAGAATTAGAAGCAATATCTATGCATACTAGCTCCAACCCACATCGTAGAATTTGGATAGATAGCTCTACTTGGGGCATAAAAACTGAACAAGGTTACCTTTGCTGTCTTATTGGAGACTAGTTACACTAAATGAAATACTGTCAATTAGCGATATTTCCAGAATCAGAGATAGAAATAGAAATAGAGCCAAAAGTAACATTAGAAATGGCTCGGCGATCAATGAAGTCACAGGTGCGATCGCTATCAAAATATTATGGAATACCAGATTATATAGTTCACATAACACTTACTACAGACTATATAGCAGCATTAGATTACGAGTCGATGAACATATATTTTGTATTATTTTTGTCGTTGATACACTTGCCAGAATAGTATTGGTGAGTTGTTCCACTTTCCTTTTTGCAGACATGTGCAATCGCGTTCCTCCTACTTTTTTTCGCGGAACGTGGCTGGCGATTGCACCGAATTTTTTTGCACTCTATCCAATATTTGCTTTTCACTAGAATTTCTGTGCAAAAAAATTCCCCAGTAAATTAATTCCTTTCGCGTAGCATCCTTTTTAAAGATTTCCTTTGCTTGTTGTATTATTTTTGTCGTTGATACATTTGCCAGAATAGTATTGGTGGGTTGTTCCACTTTCCTTTTTGCAGACATGTGCAATCGCGTTCCTCCTACTTTTTTTCGCGGAACGTGGCTGGCGATTGCACCGAATTTTTTTGCACTCTATCCAATATTTGCTTTTCACTAGAATTTCTGTGCAAAAAAATTCCCCAGTAAATTAATTCCTTTCGCGTAGCATCCTTTTTAAAGATTTCCTTTGCTTGTTGTATTATTTTTGTCGTTGATACATTTGCCAGAATAGTATTGGTGGGTGGGCGGGGTTGGCAACACCTTAAAACCCTAATAGGGATTAAAAACTAAAGCAGTCACATCAAAAATTTTAAGTATTCATGGGTCGCGCGTCATAGCGCAATGAATGCTTAAAATGTTTTGATGCAGCCTCGCGGCTAGGAGCGTAGAGAGATATAGGTATATCAGGCGGATTTTTTTGCATGACGGGTAATGCCTAGCGCATAGTGCTGCAAAAAAATCCGATAAACAAAAAGCGAGTTATTTTTTGCGGTGCGACTCGCCGATCTGTGCGCTTTAGGAGAAGAGAAAGCAAAAAATCTGTTCGAGCAACCGTTGTTTCTGAGCCTCGCGGCGTATGAGCGTCGGGTTATGTAACTAAGCAGAACAATCTACGCCATTTCATCAAAATCAATTATTTAGACTTTTTCCCATTTCAATTCCTTGCATTATTCCTTTGGCTTCCGTCTGTACTTCAAGGTACTTAACCTTGAACCCGATCACTCCTCCCAATACAAGGCAGATAAGACCGATTGTAAATCCTTTAGCAATCATTACTATTTTCCTCCTGAGCTTTTTCTTTCAATCTCTGACAACTTTCTATTAATTTCTGTTGATGCAAACTGGTATCCAAAGAAACCACCAATAAAGAGGCAAGTTAAAGCAATGCACGCTCCGCGAATCATAAGTATTGTTTATAGGTAGTTAGGAAATTTTAGCAATTTTAGCTTATCAGTAATTCTGATAAGGATATCAATCCATAACTGAAATTGATATAAACGGATATCACTCAATCTAAAACTGAATAAGGACTGCTGATGGAAATTTATGAAACCCCGTTAGGTAATACGGGGTCGGTTCTCTCAGAAGCTCCAGCTATGGAGAACCAATTTACAGCCGTCTTGGACTGGCTCCAAGGATGTTTCAAACTCTCTGACTATGGAGAGTTTGAATACTTTCTAAGTTTAGTAACCGATATTTGTAGCGACGAATGGATAAGAGACGATGATCGTCCCCTCTATAAAGGTAGACACTTCACCCACTCAATCCGCACCATAAGAGGCTCAATCCTCGGCTGGAATATTGACGACGACAATAAACTAGACTGTTGGCTAAGTCTCACAGGAAAAACACTGATCGGCGCAAACTTCGACAACCTGCGCCAATTCCTCCTATTTCTAATCACCCTAGAAACAAGATTTACCAGAATTGACCTAGCAATTGACGACTACAGCAAATCATTAAAGCCCCAATATTTCAAAACCGCCTATCAAAGAGGACATCATCACGGATTCCGCAAGATGAGCTTCATTGAAAACTTCGAGAGTTCTGACTCAGAAGAAGAGCAAGGCTTCACCGTTTACATGGGTCGTCGCAACGGCAACAAACTAACCCGCTTCTACAACAAATCCGTAGAAAGCAAAGGCGAGATTGATGCTTACCGACTAGAAGTCGAATATAAAGACGACTACACCAAAAACGTTCTTGACTATTTACTCTCCGCCGAGAGTTTTGCAAAAGCGATCGCAAACTTAGTAGTATCCGCCATCGACTTTCGAGACAATGACATACAGCTTCTGTGGTGGAATGCCTTCATTACAAGACTTGAAGCGCACCCAGTCCACCTACTATGTCGGCGAGCAAAGCCAACAATTGAAGCATCCATGAACTGGATAGAGCATCAAGTTGAAACGACATTAGCAGTAGTTGAAGAATTTTGCGATCGCATAACTTGCAACTTTGACGACTGGCTAAAAGAAAGAATTGCATCAGGACGGCAAAGAATGAAATCAGTTCACCGCGGCGCAATCAACGAAGCATTAAGACTATATGACCGATACATAGATCCTCGTCCATTGCCACCACTAACACCATTTTAAAAAATGTCAGTATATTTCTCAGTTAGAGTAAACCGAGAATTGGTATGTGATTGTAAAGCTTATCGATTTCCACATAAGCCAGAATCAGCACTATGTAAAGTTAAAGTGCCCCCAATTCACACAATACCCTATCAATTTCGCATCACATCAGAACAGCTACAGTATGTCTCTGAACTATTGAATACTATCAATCAATCTAATAATAACCATAGATAAACCTTTCATACGTCGGACGTTATTGAGTTCTCAATTTAAGGATGCTTAAGTGAACATATAACGTTCAGATTAAATATATGACCTTACTAACCTGTATAGGGTCTTCATACTACGATTACGTTAAGCAAGATACAGGAGAGCGCAAGCAGGGCGCATCCTTTATTTATCTTTCAAAAGCCTCTTCATCTGGGGGTAGTATTCGTAGTGGATGGACACCTATTGAAATGCGAATTCCTTTTGATATGAGGAATGCTTTTGATAAGCCTGCCATTTATGACATTGAATTTGGCTATGTGCCGCGATCTATTCAGCGCGGTGGTGGGGTTGATCAGATATTTGTTGGCGCGAAACTTATTCGACCTGTTGAGTTAGATTTTCCATCTTTGTTTGCAAAAGAACAGGCGAAAGCCTAGCAGGTCAACTATGGATCCATCACCAAGCGCTGAGATATATACACAGATTATAACCCTGTGTAAATGGTCGATAGATATTGGAGCAAAGATGTATCCGACATTGTGGGGCATATTGCTATTTAGAAGATACTTCAAGTATTAATCCAGACCATGACCTATATAGACATACATCCAGCCTTAGCAGAATGCCTCATGTGGGCAATATGGGCATTAATGTTCCATTCTGTTTGTTGGGTAATAACTAAAATGCTAGCTGGTTATTAATATGGAACGTACTCTAATAGCTCAGTCTAACCCTACTACTGGAACCTCCCCTAGTGACTGTCCAATTGGCAATCTTGATTCAGACTTTAAATGTCGGGCTAACAATATTGTTATAAATGGTTCTTCTCCTACCTTAGTCTATCCAAATTTTTCAGTACCAAGTGGTGGCATTATAGCGACTCTTCCTAATTATATGGATGCTTCCTTTTATGGAAAGTTACAGGAAGGATTCGTGCAATCAGTAGTACTAGCCTTAGTTTACCTAGGAGTGACCTTAGTTATCAAATATCTAAACTCATTAAAAAAATGATTACCTCGCTAATCATCTCAACAGTGCAATTTAACATTGCAGCAAATGCCCAAATCGCCGTTCAGTGGGCAGTCGGCTTTGCAGTAGTGGTCTTTGGAATGCAAGGCATCCTCTGGTTAATCTCCAGAGTAATCCGTTCACTTTATCAATAGAAAAAGGAAAGTCTAAATCTATGGACACAAAATTGACCGAAAAACAATTTAAAACCAATCGCCTAATTCTCTTAGGAGCAGGTGCATCTACAGCAGGTGGTGCAATCACCTTATTTGGTGAACCAAGTAATGCACAGTCCACCGCATCAACAGCGATCACCCAGATGAACACTGATGCCGCCGCCATCGGTACATTGGTTGGAGTAATTCAGCCTATTGCCGTAGCTGCCGTAGTCTTTGCCGCTGCCGCATTGCTATTTAAACGCTACCTCTATTCGTAGAGTTAACACCTACACCGTATCCAACTAAAACTTTATGACAAAGTACTCCTTGAAACGAAGAGCCACAGCTGTAGTGATGGGAGTACTTTTTTTATTACTACAGTTTTTAGAACCTGTTTACTCTCAAACTTCTTTGAATGGTTGTTTTACTAATGCAGCAAATGCTCAGAGTTGTGTTAGAGATGGTTTAATTTCTCCCTCTAATGCTGCTAGCGCCGTTCGTGGTGCAATTGTTAATCCAAATCCTACAAATCCTTTTTTTGCTGGAACTCTTCCTAGTAAAGAAGCAATTACTATTGCGGGTGGTGTTGCAGCTTTAGGTTACTTAGGTTCTCAGGCTATGCAGAACCTCCAAAATCAGGCAATGTCCCAAGCTCCTGCGGATTATTCATCCTGTACAGTTTGGTATCCTGTTCCTGCCTTTTCTGGAGTTCCTTGGATGGGTTCGGGTTCTTTTCCCTCAGCAACAGACCCTGTTGGATTAGCTTTTTGTGCTCGGTTAGATCCTTCAGGTTGTTATATGGCTCCCTCTCCCTCCTGTACAGCATCTCCAGCTACTCCCCAATCTGCCGCGCAAGGTTTAACAGATCCTCAGATATATGCAGAAGCCGCCGCCGCCGCCGCCGCTGCTGCCCGGGACTTTGCAAATAAGAAAGATGTAGCAGGTGCACAAACCGCAGCCGCCGCAGCCGCAGGTGCAGCAGGACTTGTAAATGGTAATCCTGCTGCAACACAGGCAGATAAAGATAAAGCCAATGGAGCCGCCGCCGCTGCCGCCGCCGCCGCCGCCGATGCAGCAGATCCAACTAAAGCACCTACTACACCACAAAATCCGGGTTTTGTATTTTCCCGTACTAACTTTTTGGCTTATGCAGTAAGTGCTCAAGGATTTGGTAACAAATTCCCCTTTGGCATGTTTGCGCCACTACCTGCAAGTAATACTCAGATGGCTTGTCCAGTTATTACAAGTTGGGGCACATCTGCTCAGCTTTGTTTTATTAGGGATATTGTTCGCGTTATCAAATGGATAGTTTGGACTAACTTTGCAATTTACTGCTTTGTAAACTTATGAGCTTTTTAGCAGATTGGTGGTTTGCCACCTTCGCCATAATCTTCTTTTTGATATTGGCTTGCATCATCGATCCAAATGGTGCAGTTAACACCTTCATGATCATGTTGATTGACCTTGTTAAAGGAGTATTTCCAGACACACCGCAAGGAATGACCATAGCTTCTTGGGTTACATCATTTCAGCAATCATACCCAATGATAGGTGGTGAGGTATTGGTAGAGGTTATCAACGGCGTTTTAGGCATGATTTCATTATTGATGATTTTCAAAATTTGGAAACTTTTACCCTTTGTATAGATGGTGAATAAAATTATGCGTTTTTTATCTATTCGTTTGATATTTCCTCTTTTTGTTTATCGCATTTATTTTGTTTCTCGCAATATTTTTCTTTATTTTTGGACTTTCCCTCAATATGCTCGGGAATATTTCAAGCCTTATGTACCGATGTCTCCATCTGATTGTCTTTGTGGTAATTTTGAACACTGCTCTAATAAGGTATTTCCTAGCTGGTGTATTGATGAAAAATGTAGATGGTATAACGATTAATTAAGAAATTAATGGCTAAAGAACTACAAGTACCAAACCTTACAGCAATCATTGGTGAATTTGGTTCAGGTAAATCCTTATACTCCTTAGAACTTGGTCTATATCTTGCCAACAAATACCATAAGCGAATAGCTACAAATATGCTTCTTAACTATGAAGCACTTATCGTTTATTGTCGTTCTCAAGGTTTGAACTGGTTATTAGAACATAGACCATTTTATTACTATGGCAACCTTGAACCCTCATCTTTACTAGACTTCCGTAACTCAGTAGTAATCTGTGATGAAGCTGGCAGCCTATTTCATGCCAGATTTTGGAAAAGCACTACAAAAGACTTTCTTTTAAAGTTATCTCAGCTAAGGAAACTAAACATACATTTGATACTTACATATCAATATGTAGAGCAAATTGACAAAACCTTTAGAGAACAAACTCAACACTTTGTATTTTGCTTTGCTGAGACAAAATACAGCAAAAAGTTAAACCTTCCTCAATTGTTATTTAGGTCTAGATACCACTTTAATCGAAGAAGATTCGAGCAATATGAAACTGATCTACCTTTTAGACATCATCCTATTAAGCCTAAGCTTGCAGCACTTAACTACGGCATTGACCTTCCCCCTCTCGCTTGGTTACTGGCAGAACTTCGTAAGCTTATTTTTCTTTTTTTTCTTATCCCTCGTAACTGGGATATCCCTAAAGTACGGGATTATCTACTAGTAAACAGTGATAGATTTACCCTGTTATTTGCCTGTTTTGATAGTTCAAAAGCCATTGCTGTACCTACTTCAAATGTTACTCACCTTTTTGTACCCCTCTCACCTTCCCGATCTGTCCAGAGTCCCCCCACTGTTGCCAAATTTATATCTGTGCGAAAGGTAAATAACTGATGTACTCCTCTAAAATTGTTCCCGTTGCCTTGTTGTCCATATCCCTTGTATCCTGCGCCCCTCATCTTCCGCAACCACTTCCAACAGTTCCCCCTCAGTTTTTGCCCATATCATCATCAGTAACTATTTCCGATCATAAAATTGACTTAGAAGTAGCATCTACTGAAGAGCAGCTATCAAAAGGTTTAATGTCTAGAGAAGCCTTACCAGATAACCGAGGTATGCTTTTTGTCTTTAATCCACCTAGACCAGTAACTTTCTGGATGAAAAATACTATCGCTCCCCTTGACATTATTTTTCTCAACCAAGGCAAAGTACTTTTTATAGCCAATGATGTTCAGCCTTGTAAATTGCCTACATGCCCTGTTTATCCTAGTCAGCCTATATTTGTAGATAAAGTACTAGAGATTAGAGCAGGACTAGCAAATAAGCTAGGTTTACAGACAGGTAATTCTTTATCCCTTTAATTTTTAACTACACACAAATAAGCGGCGCTTCAGCGCCGCTTCTTCTTAGTTAAAAATCAAACTAAAAAAACTCGTTTTTTGTGATCACAAAAAACGAGTTTTTTAGTCTTTATCTATATATCGTTTTTAAACTGTCTGGGGATTCCCTCTAGTAATTTAGCAATTTCGTCAGCCCCTAAGGGCTTGAATAGATAATATCCCTGAGCCGAATGGCAATTATTAGTTTCGAGAAAATCTAATTGACCCGCAGTTTCCACCCCTTCAGCAACTACGTTTAATCCTAAATTGATTCCTAAGGCAATAATCGCTTTGACAATTTCGTTATGTTCAGATTCATGATCGAGACGGGTGATAAATGAGCGATCAATTTTGAGGGTATTAATGGGGAAACGGTGTAAATAGCTTAATGAAGAATAACCTGTTCCAAAATCATCAATACAGACTTGCATATTTCGGTTATTCAGTTCATCGAGAATTTGCCTTGCTAAGGAAGTCTTTTCGATGAGAATACTTTCCGTGATTTCTATCTTTAAATTTGCACCATGCAGATTTGTCTTTTCTAAGATTTGGGCGATTTTATCCACCAAATCGGGCTTGGTGAAATGTTTACCAGATAGATTCACACTTATCGTCAAATTTTTGATCTTGGGAAATAGATCCTGCCATGTCCGTAATTGAGAACAAGCTTCTTGTAATACCCAAAAATCAATTCCACTAATTAGCCCTGCATCTTCAGCAAGGGGAATGAATTCCGCAGGAGCTAGTAAGCCTTGTTCAGGATGTTGCCAACGCACAAGGGCTTCAAATCCCATAATTTCCCATGACTTGAGACAAATAATTGGTTGGTAATGGATGCGAAATTCCTTTCGCTCGATCGCACGTCGTAGATCTGTCTCTAGCCGCAGTTTCTTGAGCGCAGCAGTGTGCATTTCAGGGTTAAATACTTCATATCTTTCCCGTCCCTGTTCCTTAGCTCGATACATGGCTGTATCGGCATCACGTAGGAGTTGATCAGGCTGGGTGTAGGTTCCTGAATTGAGGGCAATGCCGATGCTGGTACTGACAAATATTTCATTCCCATCTAGGTTAATGGGTATTTTTAACATGTCCTGAATTCTATTTACAACTTCAATCACATCATTGATACTTTGAATTCCCTCAAGGAGCATCACAAACTCATCACCCCCAAGTCTTGCCACCGTATCCCCTGCGCGTAAACAATCAACTAAACGTTTTGCCACAATCTTTAATAATTGATCGCCTGCGAGATGACCAAGGCTATCGTTAATCACCTTAAAGCGGTCTAAATCCAAAAAGAGCACGGCGAAGAGTTCGCTGCTAGAATTTTCTGTCTGTGGTTGCGATCGCCTTTGTGATAGTTGTAAAGCATGGCTGAGCCGATCTAAAAATAAGGAGCGATTTGGTAAACCTGTGAGTACATCATGAAAGGCATCATGACGTAGTTGAGCTTCCATTTTTTTGCGTTCCATCAGTTCGGATTGAGCATTTTGGTAAAGCTCTGACTGATGAATAGCGATCGCACATTGATCGGCGATCGCTTTTACGAGGGATAATTCATTATCTGACCAAATTCGTTCGCGATCGTTCTGATAGATGCTAATGCCACCAAAGTAAACTTGTTGATAAAAAAGAGGCGTTATCACCATCGAGCGAATTCCATAGCTTTCAGCAAGTGCTTTGACTGCCACTGGTAGCTGATCATTGATCTGAATAATCGCAATTTGTTTGCCTTGGATTAAGTCATCTTGGTAATAATCGAAAAATTCACAGGGCATTCCAAGGATTTGATGTTTGTCATTATTTCCCCCATTATTGACATAGCTTACTCTCATTTGTTGGTTACTATCGGGCTGAAGGATTAAGCAATAACTAGCTTGTAAAGCTTCATGCAATAGGTTTGCAGTTGTTTGTAAAACATCTTCTAAAACAAGAGTTTCTCGCATGGCTTGGACAATGCGATTAATAATTGTTTCTCGCCATGCTTGCTGTTCGATTTTGGCGATCGCCTCTTTTTGTTGTCGTCTTAAGGTGAACTCCTGCAAGGCTCGTTCTAATACGCTTGGTAAGCGAAATAGGCGATCCTTTAAAACATAGTCAGTCATCCCTGCTTTGATACATTCCACCGCAGCCTCTTCCCCTAAGCTCCCTGTGACGAGAATAAAAGGAATGTCCTGACCTGATTCTTTGAGAAATTTAAAAGCTTGTGATCCGTTAAAACTAGGTAATCGATAGTCCGACAGTACAACATCGTAGTTTTTACTTTGTAAGTACTCCTGACATTCCCTTGCTGTAGCGGCAATATCATAGGTAAAAGATATATTGGCAGACTCTAAGGCGAATATCGTTAGCTCGACATCTGGTGCGACATCTTCAATCACCAAAATATGCAGCGATCGCTGCGATCGTTGTGCTTCTAATTCCTCAAATTCTCCAAACTCCGATGTTACATCGTTCATGGTTTACAGATACAAAGACGCAGATTTAGAGTTACTTAGCAAGTTAAGTTATAACTAGCCACTCCAATTTAATTAGAGCAGTTAATGATTTTGTGAGATACATACAAGCGTTTTAAGCGCCTATTTTTACAAAGTATGTATCTCAAGGAGTACCAAAATTTTTATTCCCAGCGTTTTAAGTAATGATGCCTAATTACTTTAATTATATCTAAAAAAATAATTAAAGTAACGTTAGTTCGCTGAACACAAAAAATGGTAAGAATTGCTTGGCGATTCTTACCATTTTTCGTCATTTACGCCTTGCCTGGAATTTAGACTAAGTTGATTAAGAGAATCAGAAAAAGAGCAGGAAAAAGTGACCCAGAAAACGGAGAACTGAGAAAAAGCAAGAGAGAGAAAAAGAGAATATTGAAAGTTAGGAATTAAGGTAGTCTTGATTGACCTTTTTCGAGCGAGAAGCTCGTTTTTTGACGACAGGAAAGCGAGAAAAAGGAGAACGCTTGCGTCCAGATTTCCAACCGAGAGACTTACCACGAGGTTGGGGAGAACAAGCAGGAGAGCCAATCCTGACCAAAAGTGCGGCAAAGCCCTGAGCGACTCGACCAAAATTAAGATTGGTTTGAGGTTTCTGCCAAGGCAAAGGAGTATCAATAACCAGTTGACGAGCCAACCACAATTGCCAAGAGAGTAAAGGCATAAGGTCACTCCAACGCAAAGCTTGCTGAGGAGTCAACAAATGGGGAAGAGTCCAATGTAATCTTTGTTTGGCAAAACGATACCAATGGTCGATGGCAAAACGACGTAAGTACAAGCGCCAAAGGGAGTCTAAAGTCGGCATCTGTTCACCCACCCAAGCTAACCACAAACCAGAGCAATGAGAATGTGTAACTCGAATAACTTGAATATGTCGTTGGGCTGCTTGCCGAAAGTGTAAGTTAGACCATTGCTGGATTTGCACCTGTCCAACCGTCTCATCTTCTAAGCTAAAAGTTGCCGATGGCTCTCCCCAACTATCAGCATTGGCAAGTTGGAATTTATCCCCATGCTTACGAGGACGACCATAACCACTGTAGGGCGCAGGGGCTTTGTATAAGCATCGGTTAGGACGTAGACGTATTAGTAAATCGGCAGGGATATCCTCAGTCAAATTCATAAAGACGGCACTGCCATATTCACTGTCGTAAGTAGCGATTGGTCTTACCGTTAAATCTCGACATACTTGACTCAGTTGGAATGCGGCTCTTTGCCCTGCTGTCTCAAAACTACTGATCCGCTCGTGACATAACGGGATTGCCCAACTCCCTGTCATCTCTGGTATCCATGCCAAGGTGCTGTAGTCATGCCCTAACACGATCGGTTTGTTCCCTTCTACCAAATTCGGTTGATGCACAAAACTCCTGTCTTTTAGCGTTTTGGCATGGGGTCTTCCCCATCCTGTATGGTCTCCTGCTAGCAAAGGGCGGATGTCTTTGGGTATTTGTTCCACACATAACCGTCTTATCCTGCCTCGGTTGGGGCGACTGTCTTTTAATGATTCATACAGACTTGACCATTTTCTTCGATACACTGCGGATAACGATAATTCTACAAATGATTTCACTCTCGGACTGGTCAATACTGCATCCATCAAGTCAAATATTGCATCCCGTCCGTTCCCTAAAAATCTATATACCTGTTGACGAAAGTCTTGTAGTTTATCAATAATCATGACTGTAGATGTCTCTTTACTTTTCATCTACTTTAGGCAGTTTGTATCTCTTTTACTCTGCCTTTTTTACCTTTTTTAGTCTAAACTCCAGTTAATTTAGTGCATATGGATGAAGACATAAATATTAGTTAAACCGATAATAAAAGCAAGGCATTCCTCAGAGAGAGGAGGGCAAAATGAAAACTAAATTCATCGCAATTCTAGTTTTACTTTGTGGAATTTGGTGGGCAACACCTGCCGAAGCTTATGATCCTGTCCAAGTACAACAACTACTCAGAACTAAGCAATGTGGAGGCTGTGACTTAACAAATGCCAACCTTGCAGGTGTCAATCTCAGTCGAGCGCATTTGATAGGAGCTTCGCTCATGGGAGCGAACCTCAGTAAAGCCAATCTCACAGGCACAAACCTTGAAGGTGCAGACCTTACAGGTGCAAAACTCGACCATGCAAATCTCACTAATGCTTATCTAACTAATGCCATTCTTGATGACAGTAACCTAGCAGGTGCTAATTTTACGAATGCTGCATTGTTCCATGCAAATTTACATCGAGCAAACGTGAATAGCACTGTTTTCAAAAATGCCAAAGTCACTGGTGCAGACTTTACTGGCGCAAACTATAACCTTGCGATCGCCGACTAATTACAGTCCAGCATTATCTTCCCGCCTTTGCAGGGAAGACAATGCAAAGCTAATTTCCTAATTGGCGGCGGAAGTCTCTAGGACTGAGACGTAGGGGATTTTGTGTGTCCCAAATGCCTAACTCTTGCAATCTTGCCTTTGATTGGGCACGACTAATCCTTGCGTCATACTTTACATTGGGCGGATAGGGGTCAGCGATCGCTAAGCCCTCCGAGACTAAATATTGATTTACTAATAAATTATCTTTCCAAATATAGGCAAGCAGGCGATCAGAATTATCCTTTTGCTTCACATCAAATTCGAGGATGACCTTCTGCTCCTTGATCAAGTCTGATAGGCGTTGACGAGAGCGATCGCCCCAAGGAGACTGTTCTTTGAGTGGCGCACTGATACCGAGCAATCGTACTCGCTGCACAGTCATATTCGGATTGCTCAAAATTGAAGCCTCGACGGTTTGCCCACTCACCACGCGATTAATTAGCCATAGCTCACCATTCACCTTTTCCTTAGGCTGCATCATCGTGATCGCAATATTGGCGACGATTAGGAAGGCAAGTAACAAGGCAACTAAAATTAATGGACGGGTCAAAGAATTATCAAGCGATCGCTTCTGCCCAGTTTTAGAATTCATCAACTTTTGCATATTCGCAGCAGTCATATTAAAGCCTAAAAATCGATAAAGAGGTTTACTTAGGGTTGTGCGATTTAATAAGGAACCGATTTTTAGTGGCGCGGCGAAGCCGCGCCACTAAAAATCGGTTCCTTATTTTCCTGCATGTCCCTAAGCAAAACTCTTTATCGATTAATCAGCCTCAATCGGTAAACTAAACTCAAACCACCGCCGTTTCCGCTGAGCAAAAAAGTTACCAAACTGTAAGCGGTAGACCTCATCTTCGTCCTGAGTCTCTAGATCTAGATCTGAGAGCGCATATCCAGAGCAAATCAGCGCATATCCCTCATCCTGCAAGGTCTTAGACAAACCAATGACTTCATGCTGATCGATTTGTCCAGACTTAACCCGCATAGCGCAGGCAGTACAAGCACCATTCAAACAGGAAAAAGGTAGGTTAATCCCTTGATCTTCTAGGGATTCCAGAATATAGCGATCGCCTTCGATGTCAGCTTCGTAGAGCTTGTCATTTTGGCGATCGTGAATGCGAATGTGATAAGACATATTTTTTTATCTTTAAAAGATGTTCAATACTTCGCTCTGGGGCGCAATATTTAAACGCGAGTAGGAATCATGCCCGTTTGACGTGCATAGTCAAATAAGCCACCAGCATCAATCACAGGACGAACATCACCTAAGGATTTCAAAGTAAAGGTTTCGCCCGTTGTCTCATTAATAATGACATTGTTATCAAAATCAATCGTCGCTTCTTCACCAGTCTTAAAATGCTCAACTAAGCGTGCATCGGATTCCCAAGGATATAGCTCACCTGTTGCCGTGCAGTTACGGAAGAAAATCCGCGCATAGGACTGAGCAACTACAGCTTCGAGTCCCGCCGCACCAAGAGCGATCGGCGCATGTTCACGGGAGGAGCCACAACCGAAATTTTCGCCAGCCACAATAATCGAGTAAATTGTCTTGCTTTCGCCTTCGGCAATAAAGCGATCGCTATAGCGATCGGGTAGACCAATCAAGGCATAGCTACCAAGCTTCTCGTATTCATCGGGCTTGGATGGTACAAGGGTCAGATATTCCGCAGGAATAATTTGGTCGGTATCAATATTGTCTTCCAAGACAAATACTTTGCCTTTAATTGTCGTACTCATAATTTAGGTTATTGGAACTAAACGTAGGATGGGTTAGCGATCGCGTAACCCATCATCTTTAAATCAATGGATGTGTTACGTTGCACTAACACATCCTACAAATAATTAAGACTTATTACTTAATCAAAATAGAATAAGGTTACTACCTTGCGCTGTTCTTCGGCATCATGACAGGTCTGTAGCAAGGTCTCACTGCCATGAAATGCAAAGCAAATCAGTTGCTGACATTTAGAAATAATTTCTTGGTTACATCGGCTACTTGCTTCTGCCAAAGACAGCGTGTCATTCTCGCTATGTTCAATTAGATGAATGACATTTTCTAGCTGCTCGCGAGACTCATAGGGCTGTCTATCGAGACTTTGTGGCAAAATCACAGTCAATAGATTGGGGTCGGCACGCAAAGCGCCCCGAATAGCAGCAAAATTTGTACCTGTTGCCCCAGAGGTAATAATACTGTTTCCAGATAGCGCCAAGGCATAGCTGAGCAGTTCGATCAGCAATTGGTGAGTCAATGGCACATGGCGGGAACCTAAAAACGCGATCCGCTTCGAGCCTTGCTGCTGGATCGTCGCAAGCTCCTGCAAAAAGTCGTCTAGCTTGGGTAGATTAATTGACTGAGTCAAACAAATCCCTCTCGTTTACTTACTGAACGAATAACTACACAATATCATTAAATCCCAGTTGGTAAACCATCGATGCTCTGGCGATTCTTGTTCTGACGATATTCATGCACACCCTCTTCACCTTTTGTTTCTGCCCATTCCTTGAGTGTGGGGCGATCGCCTAGAAATTCATAAAAGGGAACCGCAAACCCACAGGAGGTTTGTACTGATTCGACATTGACGCGCACGATTTGTCTTGTACCTGCGATCGCGGGAAATAGGGATAGATATTCCTGCCATTGAGCATCATTAGCGCGGAGGGATATGCCTTGACCATAGAGACGCAGGATCAGCGGCTTTTCGGTAAAGCTACAGAGCATGATCGTAATTCTGCCATTTTCCAGCAGGTGGGCGGCGGTTTCATTGCCACTACCTGTGAGGTCGAGATAGGCAATTTCTGATTCATTAATAATCCTCAGCGCATCCATCCCCTTAGGTGAGAGATTAACGCGCCCATCATAGGGAGCCGTCGCCACAAAGAAAATATGCTGAGCTTTGATGAATGTTTGTAGTTCAGTCGTCAGGCAGTCATAAAATTTAGCCATCCGTTTAACTGTCCAATCTTCGTGAATTACTGTTTCTATAATTTGTGAGTATTTTCAATAACTCCTCATTAAGCATTGTATAACCTTGTTTATTGAGGTGCAGAAGATCTCGGCTATAAATTTGGCGAACTTTGCCACGCTCATCTGCTAAAAGAGCCGCCGAGTCTAAAATAATAACGCGATCGCTTTTGAGTGATTTGATAAATTGATTAACCTCAATAATTGCGCGATCAGCTTCTTCAGGCCATTGGAAGGATTGCGACTCACCTGTCGGGAAAATCGTAGTGAGAATGACAGTTGCCTTTACCTCTTTGGCTAATTTATCAACAATTTTTTGAATATTTTGTTTGCAGTTATTGATGATATTACGTGGTGCATTGGGCAATGTCGCCAAATCTGCTAGGTCGTTTACGCCGACTTGGACAACGACGATTTGGGGTGATAATGATGCAACATGAGCAGATAGCCTTCCTAATACTTGGTCAGTAGTTTGTCCATTAATGCCACGATTGATAAATTCAAAGGGAATATTGGGGATCTCTGGCCAATCTACTGTACGGGAGTCGCCAAAAAATACGACTAAGGGTTTGTTGAGATCGCGTTTTGACAAATCTGGATTAACAGGATAGGTTTTCAATTCGTAGGGATCTGAGCCTAGCAATTCATTTATGCTGTTTCTGAGAGCACGATCATCTAGAAGCCCCAAATTTAGACCTAAATATCCACAAATCAAAATCACAATGATTGCTATAGTGAAATAAATTTTGTTCATAATTAAGGCTACTAACAGAAAAGGCGGCGCACTGCGCCGCCTTTTCTGTTTATTTAGAAACTAAAAATTTTTTTCGATAAATTGGCGAATGCGATCGCAGCCCTCGCGAATTGTTCCCAAATCGGTTGCGTAGGAAAGACGGATGCAATTATCCAGACCAAAGGCAATCCCCGGAATTACCGCAACTTGAGATCCTTCTAGCAGCTTGTCACAAAATTCTAGGGAAGGTATTCCAAAAGCTTTGATGCTAGGAAATAGATAGAAGGCTCCATCGGGTTTAGGGCAGGTAATACCTGAAATGGAAGTTAACAGGTCATACATCACATCACGGCGTTCCTCAAAGGCTTTCCGCATTGTTTCCACACAGTCTTGAGAGCTATTGAGAGCCGTGACTGCCCCATACTGGGCAAAGGTACAGACATTTGAGGTGCTATGTCCTTGGATGATGGTGGCAGCTTTAATAATATCTAAAGCACCTGCAAGATAACCAATCCGCCAACCCGTCATCGAGTAGCCCTTGGCAAAGCCACTACTAATGATTGTGCGATCGTACATAGTCTGGCTAACAGTGGCGATACTGAGATGGGTTGCACCATCATAGAGAATCTTTTCGTAAATCTCATCGGAGACGATGTAAACCTGAGGATGTCGCTCTAGGACATCCGCTAGAGCTTTAATTTCCTCAGGTGAATAGACCATGCCTGTGGGATTAGAGGGAGAATTGAGAACAAATAGCTTGGTCTTAGGAGTGATCGCCGCTTCTAATTGCTCAGGGGTAATTTTGTAGCCATTGTCTTCAGAGGTGACGACAAATATGGGTGTTGCCTCGGCAAGTTTTGCCATTTCGGGATAGCTCACCCAGAAAGGTACAGGAATAATGACTTCGTCGCCTTCATCCAAGATCGCCATCATCAGATTGTAGAGCGAATGCTTACCACCATTGGTGACGATGATTTGTTCAGGCTTGTAAGTTAGGTGATTTTCGCGCAGGAGTTTGGCGGCGATCGCTTGTTTGAGTTCGGGTATACCTGAGGCAGCAGTATAGCGGGTCTTGCCTTGATCGAGTGCTAATTTAGCAGCAGCCTTGATGTGATCGGGGGTATCAAAGTCGGGTTCGCCAGCACTAAAGCTACAAACATCAATTCCACTAGCCTTCATTGCCTTAGCTTTTGCGTCGATCGCTAAAGTTAAGGAAGGCTGAATATTACGAAGTCGTTTTGCCAGTTGCATTTTTTCTGGAGGAGCGGAGGCATCTTTACGGGATTAACTTCGCATTGTATCAAAGCATACTTGTTTGAGTTTGCTAGATTTATAACAAAGTAACAAAAGTACGCTTATAACGTCAGTTCGACGAAAGCGAAAAACGGTAAAAATCGCTTAGCGATTTTTACCGTTTTTCGCCATTTGCACCATGTAAAGTACGATGCAAAGGCTATATCGAAATCACAGCAATTTTCGAGCAAACAAACCACAAGATATTTTTTGAAGGATTGCGAAGCAATCCTTTCAAAAAATATCTTAAGCGCTGTGATAAGCACGAATCATTGCTTGTGTGCCCTGTTCTGCACCTTGACCGTCATCAAGTTGACTCACCTTTTGGAAATTCTCAATGGCGAGGGCGATCGCGGGTAAATTGGTGGCAAAATCTTGGGAATCTGAAATTTGACCAACTCCCTGACTGATTTCTTGGACGAGGCGTAGGTCTTTGAGCATATGTTTAATTGCAAATCCCGGTTGATAATCGCCTGTGGCAACTTTCATCCCAAGATTAGTTAAAGCCCATGAACCAGCCGCACCACTGCCACAAACATCGACGACCAACTGTGGATCGATACCCATTTTTTTCGCCATCTGCATCGTTTCGCAAAGGGCAAGCATATATACAGATACAAGAGTTTGATTGCAGAGTTTGACGGCTTGACCACTGCCGATCGCTCCACAATGCTTAATATTGCTGCCCATCGCCTCAAAGAGTGGTCTACATTCCTGTAAATCCTCAGGATTGCCCCCGACCATAAAGGTTAATGTGCCATTGCGTGCGCCCACATCTCCACCCGATACTGGCGCATCTAAAAATCGTAAACCATCGTGCATTAAAGCATTAGCAATGACTTTGGCGGCATCACTGCCGATGGTGCTGGTATCGATAAATAGGGCATTGGCTTTAGCAAAATTCATTGCCCCATGCTCGCCAATTAGTACCTCGGTGACATCAGGTACATCACCGAGACAGGAAAATATGACATCGGCATCGCTGACTGCTTCTTGTAACGTCTGGGCTAATGTACCACCTGCATTGGTAAATGGGGCAAGCGTGGGGCGACCTTGGGTACGATTCCATCCGATGACTGAATACCCCCGTTTCACCAGATTGGCGGCCATTGCCCCACCCATTAAGCCCAAACCAAGAAAGGCAATCTTTTGAGTCATGTTGAAATAACGTGCAAATATCGTAATTATTCAAGATACAGCACTTTACTCCCTTCCCACTCGAAAAATAGTGAATAACTAGAGGTGTGCGGCAAAGCCGCACACCTCTAGTTATTCACTTCAAGAACAAGGGGATTAAGTCCCTTTTCTAAGGATTGAGATTCGTAATTTGATTTGTAAAGCGAATAATTACGAATCAAATCTCTTTTGTTACGTGCATATCCTGCGATCCAAACATAAACTTGGTAATCTTTAGCAATCTAAATATTAGTTTCACATAACATCGAATGTTCAAACAGAAGTTCAACCGAATTGTGCAGTCATTGCTACGTCCTAAGTTACTGAAAATTCTAGGCATAGCTTTTGCGGTATTAGTGAGTGTAAGCGCGTTAGGAAACTTTGCCAATGCTACTCCCAACGCGAACTCAATTGATTTAGCGCTTAAAAATCCCACCTTAAAAACAGTAGTGGCTAGTCCCCATCGATCGCCAAAAAACCGTGCCCGCGATCGCGATCGCCATCCGATTGAAACCTTGGAATTTTTTGGAATCCGTCCTAACCAGACAGTCGTTGAACTATGGGCAGGAAACGGTTGGTATACAGAAATTCTTGCCCCCTTCCTGCGCGATCGCGGACAGTTAATTGTCACTAATTCCGATCCGAATACAGACAAATACGCTAAAGTTTTGCAGGAAAAATTAGCTTCCAATCCAGCTATCTTCGGTAAAGTGAAAGTCGCCACGATCGCACCACCGAACAAATTAACCCTTGCTCCCGATAATTCTGTGGATTTAGTCCTAACATTTCGCAATATCCATAACTGGGTATCGGCTGGTTACGATCAAAAAGTTTATGAAGCAGCTTTTAAGGCGCTCAAACCCAAAGGTATTTTTGGCGTAGAAGAACATCGTGCGAAGGCAGGGACAAGTGCGAAGGAGAGTGCCAAGACTGGTTATATTGCTGAGGATGCAGTGATCGCAGCAATTGAAAAGGTAGGATTTAAGTTGCTTGGCAAGTCAGAAATTAATGCCAATCCTAAAGATACTAAGGACTACGCGGCTGGGGTTTGGACATTACCCCCGACATTACGCCAAGGTGAAAAAGATAAAGAGCGCTATCTCGCTATCGGTGAAAGCGATCGCATGACATTGAAATTCATCAAGCCATAAGTTAGCAGCTTTGTGATGATAAAAAGAGCGGCGCGAAGCGTCGCTCTTTTTATAAAAGCTTTTGAATGGTGGCGGCGAGTTGCTTGAGTTTAATTGGCTTACTCAGATAATCATTAGCGCCAGCTTCTAGACAGCTCTCGTGATCGCCTACCATTGCCAAAGCTGTTAAGGCGATAATCGGAATATCTACTAAATCGGGATTGAGGCGAATTTGTTTAATTGCTTCAATCCCATCAATAACTGGCATCTGGATATCCATCAAAACCAAGTCAGGATGATGAGCCTTAGCAAGATCGATCGCCTGTTGCCCATCTTTTGCCAAGACAACGCGATAACCTTTAGCTTCTAGATAGCTGGAGAATGTCGCAATATTAGCCTCGTTATCTTCTGCTAGCAAAATCAAGGGTGAAATTAGTTCTTCAGTTTGGCTTTGACCTATCTGAGACTGTCCTGACAAGTCCTGCTCAGTTCGTTCTTCGATTGCTGGGGAGCCGATATTAATGGGAAGATTAATCGCAAAGCAACTACCGACTCCCACCTCACTTGTCAGTTCTATGGTTCCTCCGTGAAGTTCGACAAGCCTTCTGACTAAAGCTAACCCCAATCCCGTGCCTTTATATTGACGATTCAGCGCACTATCGATTTGGATAAAGGGCTGGAACAGTTTCTGCATGTTCTCTGCCGAGATGCCTATCCCCGTATCAATCACGGCTATCTTTAAGTAATTTAGAGGCGTTAGATTAGTTGTACTACTTTCAAGTTGAACTTGCGATACTTCTAAAGTGATTGTCCCTCCTTCCAGAGTAAATTTAACAGCATTATTTAGCAGATTGATTAAGACTTGTCGAATCCGCGTTTCATCTAGCATTATTTCTGGCAAATACTTAGGAACTCTATGTATTAATTGAATTCGCTTTGTTAATGCTTGCTGTTTGATAAATGCTAAGCTCGACTTGCAGAGGCTGTCGATCCCTGTCGCTGTTAGCTCTAGCGTGACTTGTCCAGACTCAATTTTGGCAACATCGAGAATGTCATTAATCAATGCTAAAAGATGCGTACTGCTACTCTCAATGGTTTGCAATGCTTTAAGCTGGCGCTCATTAATACTGCCAAATATTCCATCCTGTAGAGCTTCATTCATTCCCAAAATCGAATTGAGCGGTGTCCGCAGTTCGTGGCTCATATTGGCGAGAAATTCGTCTTTGAGTCTGGTTGCACGGGCGAGTTGTTGGTTGGTTTCGGTTAATTGTTGCTGGGCTTGTTTCCGTTCCGCAATTTCTTGTTGAGATTGCGAATATAGACTAGCTTGCTGAATGGCGATCGATAATTGATTTGCAATTTGTTGGACTAGATTAATCTCATGCTCTTGCCATTGGCGAGTATGAGCGCATTGATGGATGCACACTAAGCCCCATAGGTTGTTGCCACATAGTAAGGGAATCACCAGATTTGCCCGCACCTGAAATTGCGCCAAGACATCGCGATGACAGTCGATCAGCCCAGCATTATCTATATCATTCACGACCTGTATTCGACCTTGGGCATAGGCGGCGGCATAGCCTTCGCCAAAGCAATGATCATGAATGCGAACTTTCATGACGGAGATCAATCCATCGGCAACGGATTCGGCAACAAATTCGCCATCATCAAAATTAGAATCAGGATCGAATTTAAAGATACCGACGCGATCGCATTGCAGCAATTGCTGAATTTCTTGACAAGCGGTATCAAAAATTATTGGGAGATCGAGGGATTGACGTATACGTTGAGTAATTCCAACCTGAAGTTCTAACTCAATATTGCGATTTTCTAACAGAGTTACTTTTTCTGATTCTAGTTGTTCTACTTTTGCTTCTAAAACCTTGGCTAAATTATATATTTCAGTCGGATTTAAAGCTTGGAGCAAACTGGTCTGTGTGACGATTCCTAATAGTTCGCCAAATTCACCTGTCACCGCCAAGCGCCGAATCAACCTCTGCTCCATAATTTGCTGCACCGTCAAGAGGTTATCCTCTGGCTTGACGGAAAAGATCGGCGTACTCATTACCGTATGCGCGATACAGGTTTCAAGGTTTAAGCCTAGAGCTTGAAACTGCACAACATCACGCTCGGTCACTATGCCCACAGGAATCTGTAGGGAGGCATCAGCACTGCTTGTCTCAACAATCATCACCGAACTAATTTTCTGCTCCGCCATCATTTGCGCGATCGCCAACATCGAACGATCAGGAGCAGCACTCACTACATCAGGAGTCATTACCTCCGCCACCAATCGCAGCCGCATGAGATCGATGGGACGAGAAATTTGTCGTAAGCTTTCGTGAGTTACCATTCCCACGAGGAGATCTTGATCGTCGAGAAGTGGCAAATGGCGAATATGGTATTGCTGAAGTAAATTGACTGCTAACAACAAATCTGTAAGGTCAGACTCGCGCAAAGTAACCACAGGATGTGCCATCACCTCTCGGACTAATAGACGATTGAGGTCTTGCTGCTGAGCGCTGAGGCGAACCACATCTCGCTCAGTCATTATGCCGATTAACTTTTCACCTTCTAATACCAAGACACAGCTAGATCTTGCCTCTTGCAGAAATTGTTGCCGATGATTGTCACTATGATTCTCTGCATCACATTGAGATCGCCTACTACTCATTAAGGCGATCGCATCCATGACAGTTGCATCGGCAGACACCACTAAGGGATTTGGAATGATTGCCGACTTCAAATCATTAGGGCGCTTAGAATGTGCGAGAGTAAGCATAAACAATTCGTAGAATCTAACGTGTATTCTACTTCCTGTTGCCTAAAATACTCCAAATTGTATCAGCTAATGTTTTTAGCTTAACTGGTTTAGCTAAGTAATCACTAGCACCTGCTTCTAGACATTTTTCGTGATCGCCCACCATTGTCAAAGCTGTTAATGCAACGATCGGAATATTTACTAAATCGGGATTGAGGCGAATTTGTTTAATTTAGGACTTACGCAATGCTAACGAGTTTACGGGGTTTTGAGGAGATGTGATGAGGGCGAAGCCCTCATCACATCTCCTCGATGCGTAAGTCCTAATATTTCAAGACTAGAAATGTTAAGGCTAGAACAACACCCAAAAATTACACGTTACTTTTTCTCTGCACTTAAAATTTGTTGAATACTAGTATTCAATTGCTTAAGCTTAATAGGCTTGGTTAAATATTCATTAGCTCCTGCTTCCAGACATATCTCTCGATCGCCTGTCATCGCAAGAGCCGTAATCGCAATGATGGGTACATCAGTAGAATGATTGCTGCGAATCCATTTTATTGCTTCTATCCCATCGATTTCAGGCATTTGGATATCCATAAGTATTAAGTCAGGATTATGCGATCGCACTAAATTAATCGCTTGTTGCCCATCCTTAGCCACAATCAACCGATAGCCCTTTGCCTCTAGATAGCAGGAAATAGTAACAATATTGGCTTCGTTATCTTCGGCTAATAGAATGAGCGGTGATTTGCTATGACTGTCATCATGTTCAATGGGATTTTCAGAGGATGGGGTAGTATTTTCCACCTCTCTAGAGAATTGGTGGTTTGATTCTCGGCAGGGAAGCTCGATCATAAAGCGACTACCAACACCTATCTCACTAGTAGCACTCACATGACCACCATGTAGTTCGACAATACGTTTGACTAATGCTAAACCCAATCCAGTACCTTCATATTTGCGATTGAGCGCACTATCGATTTGGATAAAGGGCTGAAATAATATTTTTAATCCCTCAGCGTCAATGCCAATACCTGTATCGATTATGGAAAATCTCACCGATTGTGTAGATATAGATGTGTCATCTCTATCAGTCACACTTTCTAAGGTTACTTCGAGGTTAATGCGTCCTCCCTCTGGTGTAAATTTCACCGCATTATTGAGCAGGTTGATGAGGACTTGGCGAATACGACGCTCATCGATCTCTAGATCGGGTATAGCTTGAGATATTTGCATTTCTAGCTTTATCTGCTTTTGCATTGCCTGTTGCTTGACAAACATGATGCTGGACTGGCAGAGCTGCTTGACATTGGTATCTGTGCATTCCAAGATCAGTTTACCTGCTTCAATTTTGGATAGATCGAGGATATCGTTAATTAGCTCCAATAGGTGATTACCGCTCTTTTCGACTGTTTGCAACATATTATTCTGTTGTTGATTGATCGAACCAAAGACTTCTTCGATTAGACCTTCAGTAATCCCTAAGATCGCGTTGAGGGGAGTGCGAAGCTCATGGCTCATATTGGCGAGAAACTCATCTTTGAGACGGGTTGCACGGGCGAGTTCGTGATTAGAGATTGATAGCTGTTGATTGGTTTCCGTCAATTGTTGTTGAGCGAGTTTACGTTCCACAATTTCCTGCTGAGATTGCTCAAAAAGAGTTGCTTGTTGAATGGCGATCGCTAATTGATTTGCCACCTGTTGCAGGAGTTGTGCTTCTGACTCTTGCCATATTCGGCGTTCTGCACAGGCATGAACGACCAAAACCCCCCATAGCTTTTTCGTTCCTGCGGTTGTAACCCAACGCTGGGTTTGGTCGATATGAGTATCTTGGATAATTGGTGCAACAATTTTGGACTGAATCCGACCTTCGACTGAATATTCTACTAAACATTCTGTCCAGACATCATTCATCACATCAGGGACGATGCGGGGAATGCCTTGCCAATAGTCATCGAGAACTTCCTGAGACCAAACTTCATCTTCCCAACTCATGTCTTTGAGTGTAGGGAAATCACTATGCACAGATTCTTCGACAATTTGGCTTCGACCATCTGCAAATAATTGGAAAACGATCACGCGATCGCAATACAGTGCATCTTGGATTTTCTGAGTTACTGTCGCAAGGATTTCTTGAATATCTAGTGACTCGCGAATTTGTTGGGTAATTTCCTCCAAAATCTGTTGCCGTCGCAATTGTATAGATATTTTCGCTTCGGCTTGCTGACGGATCAATAGTTCTGCATGGAGCTGCTCGTAGAGATCAGCTTGTTGAATAGCGATCGTTAATTGGTTGGCAATTTGTTGAATCAGATCAATCTCACGCTCTTGCCATTGGCGAGTATGGGCGCATTGATGGATGCATAGCAAGCCCCACAGATCGTTACCACATAGTAATGGAATCACGAGATTTGCTCGTACTTGAAACCTTGCCAAAACATCACGATGGCAGTCCGTCAGTCCAGCATGATCAATATCATTTACGACCTGAACTCGACCTTGGGCATAGACAGCGGCATAGTTTTCGCCAAAGCAATGGTCATGAATATGCTCTTCCATAGCTGAGCTAAATCCATCGACAACAGCTTCGGCAACAAATTCACCATCATCAAAATTAGATTCAGGATAGAACTTGAAAATGCCAACGCGATCGCATTGCAGTAATTGCTGAATCTCTTGACAAGCGGTATCAAAAATTATGGGAAGATCGAGGGATTGACGGATACGTTGAGTAATTCCGCGCAATAAAGCTTCTTGATTTGCCTGTTGGAGAATAGTTTGCTCAGCTTGTTTGCGATCGCTAATATCTTTCCTGACACTTAAAAAGCCAATCGTTTTTTCATCATCATCCTTTAGAGATGTCACGGATAACTCTACGGGAAAGCGAGATCCATCTTTGCGAATATTTATCCATTCATTACTAAGGATACCCTGACTTGCCATAGCCAAGAATGATCTAAATCCCCAAGTATTTCGCTCTCCTTCGGGCAATATATTAGAAGACCTATCAATGAGTTCTTGATGATCGAAAAAGATTTCGGGTGTAATTTTACCAATCACTTCTCCCATGCTGTAACCAAACATCTTTTCAGCCCCAGCATTAAAGGTCTGGATAATTCCATTCAAGTCAGTGGAGATAATTGCATAATCTGCACTATCGAGGATTGCCCGTTGCAGTTTATTGACTTGCCATAAGTCTTGAGTTCTTTCTTTAACTTTCAATTCCAGTGATTGATTAGCTAGCTGAAGTTCTTGCTCAGCGTGCTTGCGATCGCTAATATCCCGAACCATCCACAACAGTTGAATCGATCTATCGAGGAGATTGATATTTTGGGTTATAGTAATTTCCGCAGGAAAATTCTTTCCCTGATGTGTGATCAGATTCATCTCCTCAGATATTTTGATATGCTCTGGAGATAGAAAGTAATTAAGTTGATTATAGAAAAGATCTATATGGTTAGTGTCAATAAAAACAATGAATGGCTTTCCTAAAATATATTCATGGCTAATTGCAAGCATCTCTAAAACTGCTTGATTTGCCTCCAAGATTTTGCCTGATGAATCTGTTACAAGATAACCATCAGGAGCAAAGTCAAATAAATTTTGATAGCGCAAATGTTCATATTCATTCTGGCGATGTTGCACGATTAGTTCTTCAGTACTAACTCGCAGCTCCTCGATAGTGCATTGCAATTCCTCATGTGTCATAGCCAATAGAGCATTACGCGCTTCTAGATCTGCTTTTTGCCTTGCAATCATAGATCCAGATCCCAAACTCTCTGATAAGTTAGACTTTTCTAAACTATTCAGAGCTTGTAGGAAACTTGTCTGGGTGACAATCCCAATTAGCTCTCCGCGATCTCCAACCACTATCACTGCACGGAGAGCATGACCATATATCAGCTTTTGAACATTGCCGAGCAACTCGTCGAGCTTAACCATAAAAACTGGTGTATGCATCACCTCCCGTATCACTAGGTGATCCATCGGTTGCTGCTGAGCAGTCAGACGCACCACATCTCGCTCAGATAAAATCCCGATCACCTGTTGATTTTCTAATACCAAAACACAGCTAGATCTCGCCTCTTGCTGCAATTGCTGCTGCTGATTGTCACTATAGTTTGCCGCATCACATTGCGATCGCGCACTACTCATTAAAGCGATCGCTTGCATAACAGTTGCATCAGCAGGAACCTCTAAAGGTTCATGAATAATCGCTAATTTTAGTTCTGATAGTCTGAGCGTCGATGTAATCACAAATTTTTACCGACATATATAAGAAAAAGCAATTAAAAAACCTTCATACTAGTAATTTGGGTAGTCCTAACAAGGAAAGGATTTATTTTGGTAAGGATGGGCGGCGCGAAGCGCCGCCCATCCTTACTCATTTAGCACTACCATAATTTGTTCTAGCAAAAATACTAAGACAGCTTGAAAAACAAGTGAAGCATCTACAGAATATCGAAATAGAAATTTAAGAAACTGCTCAATCAATTCTCCAAATATCCTAACAGTCTATATTTCAATACGTCTAACAATCACTAATTTTATAGACAAAAGTCGCTAATCTATCGCGTTTACTATCTTAAATTCTATTGAGGCTTGAAATTCAGAGAAATTTTTGAAAGCTTGACAAGCCGTACTTTCAAAAATTTCTCTGAATTTCAAGTCATCGCAAAGCGCTGTAGTTTAACGTCAGTTCAACAAACAAAAGCCTTGCTTAGCAAGGCTTTTGTTTGATTTTGGGCGACCGCCCAAAATCAGTTGCAAGAATCATTGACTTCGACTTCGCTCAGCCAACCATAAACTGATGGCTGAGCGAAGTCGAAGCCACTCGCATCTCATTTAGGATAGCTATTAGGTTTATGGTTGGCTGAGCGAAGTCGAAGCCACTCGCATCTCATTTAGGATAGCTATATCGAACTCACATTCACTTAATCACTGATGTTACGTGGAAGGCTGTAAAACCCTCACCCCTTGCCCCTCTCCCGCAGGAGAGGGGAACCAAGAAAATAATAGGAGTTTTGCTCCCCTTCTCCTGCGGGAGAAGGGGTTGGGGGATGAGGGTTCCACATAACATCACTTAATCATCTTCTTTAAGGTGTCTAGAGTCATCGTGTAGGGAGGATAGCGCCATTTAAGATCGAAGCGGAAAGAGTTTTTCAGAATACTCTTGCGATGAGAGAACGTATCAAAGCTAGCTTTGCCATGATAGCTACCGATACCGCTATTACCAACACCACCAAAGGGAAGTTCAGGATTACCAAGATGCATAATGGTATCGTTGAAGCAGCTACCACCAAAGGCAACTTCTTGAACAATCCGCTGTTGAATTTGCTTATTTTTAGAAAATAGATAGAGAGCCAATGGTTTAGGTCGCGCATTGATAAAAGCGATCGCCTCATCAAGTTGGTCATATTCCAAAATCGGTAGGATGGGACCAAAGATCTCATCTTCCATAATTTTGGAGTTGGGAGATACTTGATCAATCAATGTAGGCGCAATAAAGCGATCGCCTTTATCACTTTGTCCACCGATCAAGATTTTACCTTCATCAAGTAAATTCACTAAGCGATCGAATTGACGCTCATTGACAATCCTCGCAAAGTCTGGACTTGCTTGAGGATCATCACCAAAGAATGTTTTGACACAGGTGACTAACTTCTCAATTAGTAAGGGTTTAATACTCTTCTGGATTAAGAGATAATCTGGCGCAACACAGGTCTGTCCAGCATTGTAAAATTTACCCCAGATAATGCGCTTAGCAGTAATGTCTAAATCACAGTCTGAATCAACAATACAGGGGCTTTTGCCACCGAGTTCCAAGGTTACGGGAGTTAAATGTTTTGCCGCAGCTTCCATGACAATTTTGCCAATCGCTGTGCCACCTGTAAAAAATATATGGTCAAACTTTTCCGCAAGTAAAGCTTGATTGGTTTCTATGCCCCCTTCGATCACAGTGATAAAACTCGGATCGAAGTTATTGTTAATGATTTTGGCGATCGCTTTGGAAGTATGCGGAGTATGCTCAGATGGTTTGAGAATGGCACAATTGCCTGCGGCGATCGCGCCAATGAGGGGCTGAATCATCAAAGAAAAAGGATAGTTCCAAGGTGCTACGATTAAGACTACACCTAAAGGCTCTGCATGAATATAACTAGAACTAGGGAATAAAGTGATAGGGGTTCCTACCTTAAGAGGTTTCATCCAAGTTTTGAGATGTTTGAGCGTATATCTGATTTCTGCTTGGGTAATCAAAACCTCGCTACCATATGCCTCGATCGCAGGTTTACGAAGATCGGCATAAACAGCATCTAGAATTAACTGTTCATGTTCTTGAATTACACCTAAGAGCTTATTGAGTTGCGCTACCCGAAAATCATAGCTTTTGGTCTTACCAGTGCCAAAAAAAGCGCGTTGTTTAGCGATCGCTTCTTGAATATGAATACTACTCGTAAGTGTTGAAACCATAATTTGTAAATTCCGTAAAGTTGAGTTAAATCTCAAGATGCCTATGTTAATTTTAATCCATAGCAAAAGCGTATTACTATTACAATCCTATGGCAATTTTTGGTGGTATTCTCATTGTAATTGGCATCATTCTATTTTTTGTGCAAAAGAACTACAGCACAAAACTCCAAAGCATCCGCTCTGCGACTTCGTCAACGATAGCAGAATTACAAAGGATTGCCAGTGAAATTGCAGGCGAAATCGGGAGCGGCAATTTACGTGAGTATGTGAAGGTGCGCGGGATGATCCGTAGCGATCGCCCTTTAATTTCCGAGCTTAAGCAATCACCTTGTGTGCATTACAGCATGAAGGTTGTCAGAGAATATGAGGAGCAATACACCACCCGCGATAGCGAAGGCAAATCCCGCACGGAAACTCGGAGTGGTTCCGAAACAGTTTCTAGTAATACGCAATCCATTCCCTTTAGCTTAGTAGATAACTCTGGTGAACTAATAGTCAATCCCGATGGCGGCAACATCGACACTGTACAGATATTAAATGAGTTTCGGAGGGAGAATACTACTGGTACATCGATATCTTTTGGAGGCTTTACATTAGCCCTTGGTTCAGGGATGGGCGGTAGGCGCACAATTGGTTATCGTTACACAGAGTCGATTTTGCCATGCGATCGCGAGGTTTTAGTAATTGGCACAGCCGCCGATGAGGGAGGTAAGTTAACACTGCGTAAGCCAATTCAATCTGACAAAAAATTTATCATTTCTCTTAAGAGTGAAGAAGAACTCGCAAAATCTACTGCTAATGCAGCGAAAGGCTTTTTCTATGGAATGGTTGGATGCTTTGCAGTAGGTGCAATCTTATTAATTATTGGTTTAGTTTTGAAGAAGTAATTCCTTACTTTTTAAAGTTTTAATCTTGACTTTAGGTTGGCTGGAGCAATATAGATTCTGGTTTTACCTTGCTTAGATTGAGCTAAAATCAATAAATCTTTGTCTACTAGAGTTTTAAGATAACTTCTCGCTGTATTCTCTGTTACCCCAAAATCCATCGCAACTTGTCTTGAGGTAAATTCTTTCCCAGGGGATTTTAGAGCTTCTTTTAATATTTCTAACTGTCCTCTCATTAATGTTTTTGCCACAGGACTCTGATCGATCCAAGTCATAAACTCATAGAAATCACGTTTTTTCCTGTCTATATACTCATACAAAGATTTCACTGCTTTGGTGATCGTGCCAACTTGGTTATATAGAAAATAGGTAAGGTCAAAATCATCAGTTTCAGTATAGATAAATGCCTTGTCATAGTCACTACGTTTTTCTTGGATAAATTTACTAATGGATATATATTCAAATAGCCAATAATTTGATCTCAGAATACTCCAATAGAAAATAGCTCTGGCTGTTCTGCCATTGCCATCACCAAATGGATGGATATAGGCAATCATAAAATGCAGAATGATCGCCTTAATAATTGGATGAACAAAGTTGTTACGCTCAATTTGTCCATGCCCACTATTGGCAAAGTCACATAAACTCTGTAATCTAGATTCAATAGTTGTCCAGTCAGGGGGGTAAAAAGTATAGTCACCTTGAAAATCTGTAACAAAAACTTTGTTGTCTGTTCTTAATTGCCCCGATATCGCTTGATTATCAATAGCATCGTGTGTAGCAATTTCATGTAGTTCTAGAATCAATTCAATCGATAATTGTTCATCTTTCTTCTCAACAGCTTTTTTCATTAATCGATAATTGTTGAGGATCATTTGCTGTGATTTGTCTTTTGGAGCAAGACTCCTCTCTAGCATTTCCTTTGCAACTTCACGAGTGGTTGAGGCTCCTTCTAACTGTGATGAAGTAATTGCTTCCTCTAGCATCAGACTTTTAATGAGATAACGATTTTTCTCGTTAGAAGAAACCAAATCTTCATCACTAATTTCGCGACCTCCTCCTGTCATCTTATCAATGGTATGTAATTGAGCAAAAAGTGAGTCGGGTACACAGTAACTAAATTGCATATCTCCTTCAGCTTGCAAGAGTTGTAAATTCTTAGTGATTGCTTTTCGAGAAACTTTAGTTGCTAACCATGCAGCAGATTCATCGTCACCTTGCTCTACTCTCCATTTAAATTCATTCCAATGTAAGTATCTTCCTTGGGTATCCGTTGCTCCATATTTCCCAAGAAGAGGTATAAAGTTTTCATATTTTATTTCCTTTAAGAGTTGTGTAAATGGCTTAGGTTGCCTAATTCTCGCCATAGAAAATATAATTAATATAATTAAACGCAATTTTGATTTTTTTAGTTTACTTGATCTTTAGTAAGCACCTTGGCACAATATCGCTACAGCTTACAAAATTGGCGCGATCGCGTAAAAGCTAATTCTCTATTATGCCAACCGAAAGTGAAGTGACTAATGGAACTTACGGAAGGAAAAGTATCATGAATTGCTTGCATTTGTACTTCTAGAGCAGGACGATTATTAGAGTTTTCACCCCACTGACCTACTAAAATTGGTGAAATGCGAGCATCACTAGGAGCATATTGGAATACTCGACGCACTAAAGCAACAATGCAGTCAGGCTTGCCACAGGCGGCATATGCCATCGGCTGAAACTCGTAACTACTTGGGAACAAATGCCAAGGCTGCATCCGCGAATCGAAACCTTCGCCAACTGGTTGATTACCATCAGCAAAAAAGGCAACTCCAGCAGGAAGTCCTTGACGAAAAACGGGTTTGGAAACAATGCCCAAATAATAGGTGACACCAATAAAAGCATGACCAACTGCTAGCCGCCAAAGCTCACTTTGCCAGTAGGCGATCGCGGCATCTTTGTTTAAGGCATTTGACTGCATCGGAAGACGACCTTGCCATAATGGTTCTGATTCTTGAGGATAGAGTTTCTTGATAGTTTGTAAATCAGTTGGTGTGACATATCCCTGCTTGAGAAAGCGATTAATTAGCTCCCTTCCTTGAAAATTCTCAGCGCGATCGCGTAATGCTTGTAAAGAAGCCTGACCATAAATCCAGAGATAGCGCACATTACTCACCACCGAAGCTGCACCCGCACCACGCTTGTAACGCACATAGTCAAAAACCACGCCATCAGGTTTGCGCTTGACCACTTCATTTACTGCTAAATACAAATCACTTTGAGCTTGATAATTATAAGGGTCGATAAATAACTGATCCCTTGTTGGCACTTCACCTTCAGGATTTTTACCCAAGTTCTCAACGATTGACATGGTATTGTCCCCGTTACCATTCAGAGCGATCGCCTGTTGTCTTGCCACAGTTTGACGTGATAAGCCACTGCGATCAAAGCCTTGTCCATAAGCCTTACTCACATTCATCGTAAAGATCCAAGCATGAACCTTAAGTCCACGTTCTCTTCCCTTTGCGATCGCTAGTTTTAATAAGTCTGCATTTTTATATTTTTCCGATTGCACAAGAGAGTCCCAAGCCGTAATATTTTCCGATTGGGGTAAGAGAATCTTCCCTTCCGAAATAACTTCTACAAATACTTGGTTATAGCCACGGTTCACAATCCGATCCATCACTTCATCCAGTTTCCCTGCCTGCAAATCACAGGGATAGAGACGGAGCCAAATCCCCTGCGTCTTCAACCAAGATTTTTGGCGACAGATATTAAGATCTTGACTATGCTGTTTCACAATTGCCAGATATTCCTTGTCTGCCGCAAGTTTGATATTACGATCACTCGTATTTTGCAAAGTTGCCGCCCTTAAATTATCTTTATTCGCGATCGCCTCATTATCAAATTGGCAATATTCCCCAACTTGAGACCAAGCGGGTTGGGTCACAATACTTGCGAGAGTAAATAATGTGACCGAAAAGAAGCGAGTTGTGAAGTTAACTGACATAGGGAAACTGCGATCTTGATCAGGACTGAAATTGCTGCAATGTTTTGGGGAAATATGGTATTAAATTTTTGACATAGCGCCAAGCCTTTTCCTCACCATTCCACAATATCTGACTGTGCCCATTATGAGTGATGTTATCAATTCCGTAAGCCCATCTGTTGAATCTCCCGAGACCTATCTGCAATTTGGCGATCGCTATCTCGCCGCTAATAATCTTCCTCTGGCTCTCAAAAATTATCAACGCGCTTTAGCGATTAATCCTGAATTTGCGGCTGCCCATGAGCGTATTGGGTCAATATATCACCAGCAAGGCAACTTTATGGAAGCGATCACTAGTTTTAGTAAAGCTGTCCAACTCAATCCACAGTCCCTAGAGTCTCAATTAGGTCTAGGAAATGCCTATCAACAAATGGGATGGAGTGAATTAGCCATTACCCATTTTCAGAAAGCGCTAGAACTACATCCTGATCGCTTCTTAGCAGAGTACCACTGCAAATTGGGTGATAGTTTCAAGGAAAGAGGTAGACTCGCCGATGCCATAGATAGCTATGAAAGAGCAATATCGACAAATCCTGATTATGTGGATGGCTATCGAGCGATCGCACAGGTACATTTCCAAAGCAATGATCCTGAAGCAGTTAATACCATTTATGAACGCGCTGATAATCATAGCTCAGAACTATTGCAAGCCAAGGATTACAATGCACTTGGGGTAGCGTATTTACAAAAAATAAGTTCCATTAGTTCTGATCAAGAATCGCTCAAAGAAGAATTAGAAAGTAAAGCGATCGCTTGTTTTGAAAAAGCAATTCAGATCGATCCCGCCTATGCCGATGCCCACTGCAACCTCGGTAGTACTTTCCTCCGTCGCGACCAATTAAAAGATGCCATCTTGGCTTATAAAGAAGCGATCGATATTGATCCAAATTTCGCTCAGCCCTACTTCAACCTCGGCATTGTCTTAAATAATATTGGCAAGGTTGACGAAGCGATCGCGTGCTTTCAATCAGCAATTAACCTTGTCCCCACTTGGGCAGAAGCACATCAATATCTAAGTATGCTTTTATCTCGAAAAGTCTAATCTAAACATCTGATCACTATCTTCATCTGCTATCTAATAGGCGAAATTAGTTTTTCGAGTTTCTCAAAAAGGAACTGATATTTGGAGATGGACTAATTTTTGCGATCGCGGATGTCTAAGAGTTAACTCCCTTGCATGGAGATGTAGGCGACTTGTTGATGCCTGACAACCATATAGGCGATCGCCTAAAATTGGGATTCCTAAACCTTGCGGATCAGCAGAGTGAACCCTTAATTGATGGGTACGTCCTGTTAAGGGAATAAACTCTAAACGTGAATAATTCCCTTCGTATCCCAATAAACGAAACTCAGTCACACTTGGTTTACCGCATTGAAAATCCACCTGTTGGTATGGTCGATTTTCAGGATTTCCCCATAGCGGCAAATCGATTTTTCCCTGCTCACTCTCAACCTTACCTGCTAAAATCGCCTCATAAGTCTTGTGGATTTCTCGCTTCTGGAATTGCTCGCTCACATTACGAAGAGAGTCTATATCGAGAGCAAACAACAAAACACCTGAAGTTTGGCGATCAAGACGATGTACTGGATAAAATTCTCTTCCATTGCCGTAAGCTTGACTTAATCGGCTTAATACACTGTCTTGAGTGTCTAAATATCGTCCGGGGATAGAGAGAAGTTCGGGAGGTTTAGCGATCGCCATTAAGCAATCATCTTCATAAATGATTTGAAGATTTTGCGCCGTAAAATCTCCACATATAGGAAGAGACGGAGAAGATTGTCTTCCTGATAATAGGAATCCCATCAAAGGTTGACATCGCTCTGCACAAGCACCATAAAACTCACCCTGAACTTTGTAGCCATCAAGTGAAGGATTACCCCACCAAAATTCTGCCATAGCTAAAGGCGTTAAGTCATGAGTCGCTGCATAATGCAATAGTTTTGGAGCACAACAATCTCCCATTCCCGTTGGCATTGCTCCTTCTGTAATTATTTCTCGCAGCGATCTCGTTTCCCCTGCAAAATTAGTTAAAACATAGGCATTATGCATCTGAGCTTGCAAAGTCCGCGATAACTCTCGACGTTGTTGTTTCAGGACTTGCATTTTTGCCTCAGCTTTAGCAATAACATCTTGCAAAGGGGATAGAACCAAATCGAGATCGCGTTTAAAATTGCGTCTTACCATCTTTTCCAGTTGGCTTTCTTTGTCTAAATTTTTGAGAGCAGTTTCTAATTCTGCACCTGTTAATGATGTTAGTAATTGCGATCGCTTAATTTGCCTTTCCTGTTTAGATAACTGATGGCGATCGCGCAAGACCTGCAACTGTGATACATATTCTTGCGATTTCTGCTCATATTCCCAACGTTCAGGAATCTCGCTCAGTCCAATTAATTCTCTTTTAATTTCCGCTAATTTATTTAAAGTAATCGATTCTTCAATCGCAACTTTCTCTCGTCCTGCAATCGGGGGAACCCAACCCTCAATCTGACTTTTTCCATTGAATAGACCAGAAAAAGCTTTAAGAGTTAATTTGTCGCCCGTTGCGGATTCTGCAATTAAAATGCCATACATTTTTCCTTCTATACCATTTGGATAGATCTGCCCTAATGATTGCATGAGATTTTTCGCGATCGCCTCCGCCTGCAAAGTTCGTGGCAGCCGCAATCGTTCTCCACTATAGGGACAAATCCCCTCATACCAATAGCTAACAACTTGATCGCCATCTGGAGCAAGTATTATGGCAGAAGCATCTAATATTTCTTCGATATGAGTCACCCCAGCAACCCTTTCCTTAATCTCAAATACGAATCTGCGATCGAATCCTTAGCAGACTATCATGATGTCGTGACTGCTGCTGAATTTCCTCTTCACAAACTGCGTTGGCGCAATGATGATCTTTTGCCAACCTTAGGACTAGATCCCTCTCAGGTCAGTGACGATGACTTTATCGAAGCTTTTGGACATTTCCAATCTGTACGTCCATTTCTAGCCCTACGCTATCACGGTTATCAATTTGGCGAATATAACCCCCAACTCGGTGATGGACGTGGCTTTATTTACGGACAAGTGCGTGGCGTTGACGGCGAACTTTATGACTTTGGCACTAAAGGCTCAGGGAGAACTCCCTATTCTCGCACTGCGGATGGGCGACTCACCCTCAAAGGCGGTGTACGTGAAATCATTGCCTCAGAAGCATTACATCGTATGGGTGTCAAAACTTCCCGATGCTTGAGTTTAGTTGAGACTGGCGAAGAACTATGGCGTGGCGATGAACCTTCACCCACCCGTTCCTCGGTAATGGTGCGCTTTTCGCGATCGCATATTCGTTTTGGCACATTCGAGCGTCTAAGCTGGATTAGGCGCGATGACCTTGCCCGTAAGCTCCTCGATCACGTTTTACAAATTTACTATCCACATATCTGGGGAAAAGAAAATCAAGATAGTATCTTCTATTTAGAATTAGTAGAACGAGTTGCGACCCTTTGCGCTCAATGGATGGTGGCTGGCTTCTGTCATGCAGTTTTGAATACTGACAATATGTCGATTACAGGCGAAAGCTTTGATTACGGACCTTTTGCCTTTATCCCCACCTACGATCCCCGCTTTACAGCCGCCTATTTTGACTACGGAGGTCGTTACAGCTATGCTAATCAACCTGCCGCTTGCTATTGGAATCTTGAAAAGCTGCAAGATCCCCTCAGCATGATTATGGATAAAGATGATATGCAATCCTCATTACAGAAATTCAAAGATTTCTATCGAGTTGCCTATTGCGACATGATGCTGAAGCGTTTGGGATTCACCAATCTCTCTGAGCCTGAAACTGAGGAATTAATCGGTGCAACTTTAGAATTGTTATCGAATGTCCAAGCGATCGGTTATAACCAATTCTTTGTCAAACTCCGTCAAGCCTTCCAAGCCAATTGGCGCGAAGATGCTCAGAATATTTTTGCCAACCATGATTGGGAAATCACAGAGGAACAATTACCTCTATTAGCAAAATGGCGCGAAGTCTATCATCAATTACTGATTCGACAACCGATCGCAGAATTAGAAAATATCACCAAGCAACTTCAGCAAGCCAATCCTACGATTATTTTCTTACGTCCCAAAATTGAGGAAGTCTGGGACAGAATTACTGTCGATGACGATTGGCAACCTCTTTATGATGCGATCGCAAAATTAAAAGAGTAAAAAATACAAGTGGCGGCGCGAAGCGCCGCCACTTGTATTTTTAGGAAAAATCATTAATCAGACAAACGTTGTTTCAAGCTCTCGGCAATTTTCACACCTAAATATTCAGGAATTAAATTTTCGTTAGGTCCAAGTAAATACAAAATTAACCTTGTGCGTCCACGCCAAACCAGTAAATTAGCATTTACCACTAACAAATCTTCCTGCCAAATCGCATTCATCACCTTATAAAACAAACCTGGTTGGCTATCTGCCTCAACCAACAATGCAGGTAAATGAAACACGCGATCGACGTAAAAATTAGTTTCTACTTTTTTGAGTCCACTATCAAGGTTAAACTCCAGCGCTAGCATCTCCTCCACTTCAAAGCGCCCCAACAAAGTCTCCTTAATCGCCTTCCGCACATTTTCCGCCGTCTTCGGAGGCAAAGCCTTTCCCCCACGCGAGATCACCAGCTTGATAAATACCAGCATCGGCGTATGGATCTGTCCGTACAAGCTCAGATTATGAATAGTTAAGCCATAGGCAGCTAAAACCCCAAAAATATCATTTAACAGAAATGACTGATTACGGTAGGCAAAATACAAGACACTCTTGCTGCTCTCAGACTTCAGTTCAATTACCGCTTCCTTAGTTTGATAAAGCTGATAAGCCAAACGCAAATTTTGTAGTTGAATGTCACTACTAACAAATTGCTCATAAAACTGCGGAAAACTAGTATTAAAACGTTTTAGTAATTCGATCGTTGAGGTTTTAAGACCAAATGTCATGGACAACCTCCTGAATATTCGCGGTTAGATTTCCACATCCAAAATGTCTCGATCAACAATATCAAATACTTATAGCCTCGAAATAGTACGATCGGTTTTAACATTGCAGGTCTTAGGAGTGAAAAAATAAGGGCTAATATCTCTGTCTTACTAAAAGCTTAAGCAAAATATCGCAATGATGCTCTAATTTTACCAACATAAGGTCAGAGCTAAAGCTAAGAGAAACTTTGATTAAAACTATTTTGGGCATTTATTTTAGTATTTGCGATCGCCTGCTTTCAACAAAACCATATACAATGCAGATACAATAAATAGGTGCTTAAAGTATCTGTAATAGCTCTGTCACTCACAGAGCGATCGCTGCTGTATACAACCAATGGGGCAAATGGGGTTCTGGAAAAACTTATTTGGTTCTGACACCCTCGAACCTACAAAAAAAACAAGACTTCGCCAAGTGCCAAACCAAAGCGGACAGATTTTCTTTAGCACTGAAAAGGATATTGATCTCTACGAATTAGAAGAATTATGTGACTCTGTTGGTTGGGCAAGGCGACCAATTCGTAAGGTTCGGATTGCTTTACAGCATAGTTTTGTAGTCCTTTCCATGTGGGAGCATCGCGGCGGCTTTAAGCGTTTGATTGGTTTTGCCCGTGCTACATCTGACTATGCCTTTAACGCGACATTATGGGACGTAGTAGTTCACCCCGATTTTCAAGGTAGGGGTTTAGGCAAAGCCCTCATGGAAGAAATGATCCGTGAGTTACGAAAATCTGACATTAGCAATATCAGTCTCTTCGCCGATGCCCATGTGGTCGAGTTTTACAATCAGCTAGGTTTCAACGCTGATCCCGAAGGCATCAAAGGTATGTTTTGGTATCCATAAAACAAGATGTAGAGCGAAGCTCTACATCTTGTTTCAGATTGCATAATTCTGTGTTAGTCTAGAAAAGCTTAATTTTTGATTTTTATAGCTAAGACTATGCCTAAAGCTGGAATTCACCCGACTTGGTATCCTGAAGCAAAGGTAATTTGCAACGGCGAAGTGGTAGCCACTATTGGTTCTACCCATCCTGAAATTAATGTTGACGTATGGTCGGGCAACCACCCCTTCTATACAGGCACACAAAAGATCATTGACACCGAAGGTCGTGTAGAGCGCTTCTTGCGTAAATACGGCATGTTTGATGAAAACGCTAAAGACGCATAGTTATAGCCACATTAGAATTGATTTTAGAATTGATTCAGTATTTTGTTGGCTTACTAATTTTTCACGTTCTTTTGTGGTATTTCCAAACCCATGCCTGCTGCTTATCTAATTAAGAAACTTGAATCTGTTGAACAGACTTTCAATGAACTGACTCGTCGGATGGGTGATCCTGACGTGGCGACCGATCACGGCGAGTTTCAGCGCATTGCGAAGGTGCGTGCGTCCTTGGAGGAAACCGTTTTAACATACGATACTTTTCGCAAGGCAGAACAAGATTATAAGGAAGCTCAAGAAATCCTCAAAGAGTCCAATGATCCTGAACTAAAGGAGATGGCGGCTCTAGAGGTCGAAGATTTATCCAACAAGCTAGAGGAATTAGAGCAAAAGTTACAGATCCTGCTGCTGCCCCAAGATCCTAATGATGACAAGAACATCATGTTGGAAATTCGTGCGGGTACGGGTGGTGATGAAGCTGGTATTTGGGCTGGAGATTTAGTACGTCTCTACACACGCTATGCCGAGCGTCAGGGTTGGCGAGTGAAGATGGTCAGTGAGACCCTTGCCGAAATGGGCGGATTCAAGGAAGCGATCATTGAAGTGCAGGGCGATCGCGTTTATAGCAAACTCAAGTTTGAGTCGGGCGTGCATCGCGTACAACGGGTTCCTGCGACAGAATCACAGGGACGTGTACATACATCGACAGCGACGGTGGCGATTATGCCTGAGGTCGATGAAGTGGAAATTCACATCGATCCGAAAGATATTGAAATGTCTACGGCGCGATCGGGCGGAGCTGGTGGTCAGAACGTTAACAAGGTGGAGACGGCTGCCGACCTATTTCACAAACCGACGGGGATTAGAATTTTCTGTACGGAAGAGCGATCGCAGCTCCAAAACAAAGAGCGAGCCATGCAGATCTTACGGGCTAAGCTCTATGAAATGAAGTTGCGGGAACAGCAAGCCGAAATTACGTCAATGCGGAGATCGCAAGTTGGGACTGGTTCTCGCTCCGAAAAAATTCGGACTTATAACTACAAAGATAGCCGTTTAACTGAGCATCGTTTAGGTCAGAACTTTACTTTGCAGCCGATTTTAGAAGGGGATCTCGAAGAAGTAATTCAAAGCTGTATTTCTAAGGATCAACAGGAGCGCTTGCAGGAATTGGCGATCGCTACAGGCGACGATCTAGTTTCCTAAAAGATGTAATGGTAATTCATGAATTACCATTACATCTTTTTTAGATATTAACTGTGCTGGCGACTGCTATAAAATATAACCATGCAAGTTCGTCAGAGTGTCACCTATAGCAGCATCGATTCTAAATCTCTGCACGATTGGATTGTTAAAGCGATCGCTAAAGCGCAGATCACGGGATCACCGATCTTATTTAGTTACTCCCAGAGTTGGGAGTGCATTAATCCTCTATTGTTGTTGGCAAGTAAGTCTGATCCCCAACAACCAAAATTTTATTGGGAACAACCGAATGCCGATTTGGTATTAGCGGCGGCGGGTTCGGTTGCCGAAGTCTCAGTCCCTAATCATGATTTGAGCGATCGCTTTGATTGTGCCAAAAAGTTTATTAGGACACATCTAGAGGATGCGATCATCGCGAAGCATCCAGAACTTGATCTACAGCGCTCCGAACTTTCTATACATATTTTCGGTGCTTTTTCTTTTTATCGAAATGGTAGCAACCCTAACGAGTGGGTTGATTTAGCTGTACCTAGTGACTATCAATCTCAATATCAACAGGACTATCAGCCAGCGATCGAATTTCCGACTTTACTATTTTTCATTCCCCGTTGGATGATCAGGTATACGCAACAAGCTTGCACCTTGACTCTCAATGACTATATTCAGCCTTGGGATCATGCTGATGAGGTCATGGATCGCATTCTAAATTTGCGATCGCATTTGTCCGAAAGCTCCCATTATGAATCACCCACAGTCCATGAAGTAAATAAAATCATTGAGGTACAGGGACAACAAATCTGGACAGAGATCGTCGAGCGTGCCTTAACTTTGATTCATCAAGGGCATTTTGAAAAGGTGGTCTTGGCTAGAGCTTTAGATGTGTTAGCCGATCGCGATTTTGATCCATTTCAGGTACTGCATGTATTACGGTGCGAATATCCTGAATGTATTTCCTTTTTACTTGACTATGGCGTAGGTAAAACCTTTTTGGGTGCGACTCCTGAAGTAGTGTTGCAATTTAAAGCCCAAAGCGATCGCCTTTGGTTACGCAGTGATGCCCTTGCGGGGTCGATCGAGCGTGGTAAGTCGGTACAGGAAGATCAAATGCTGGGTGAGCTATTACTTAATAGTGAAAAGGATATGCGCGAACATCAAATTGTAATTCGCTCGATCTGCGATCGCTTGCAAAGTATGGGCGCTTCAGTCGATCCACAGGTAAATACCAGCCTGTTAAAACTGTCGAATGTGCAGCATTTACATACACCAATTACTGCTCAAATTGATGATCCTGATTGGTTGATTGCCTTAGATATTTTGCAGCAGTTACATCCAACTGCCGCAGTCGGTGGTGAGCCAAGGGATCGCGCCGTCTGTTTTATGCAGCAATGGGAAGCCTGCGATCGCGGTTGGTATGCTGCGCCCATTGGTTGGCTAAATGGCAATGGCGAAGGAACTTTTGGTGTGGGTATTAGAGCGGGATATATTCAAGGCGATCGGGCAAGAATTTTTGCAGGTGCAGGGATTGTGGCAAATTCACAGGTAGAAAATGAGCAAAGCGAAACTACGATTAAATTTGCTGCATTGTTAAAGGCTTTAGGCGCAATTTAATCTCTTAGGGTAAATTCCCCGAAGCTCTGTGGCGAAAGATAGAAATTGCAATGCTAAACAATGTGTGAAGCAAAACATTCTCTATATTACGTACGCTTGTGGCGGGTTAGTTAATTTAATTTTCTGAACTTATGAGAACCATAGAATCAATTCTTGTTGATATTGATCGACTCAAATTAGAGCTAAATACTTTACGTCAATCCTTAGACAATGCCACGGTCACGATTAAAGAAGCATTAGAAGTCGAATTTCTGTATGAAAGTAATCGCATTGAAGGTAATACTTTAACCTTGAGAGAAACGCAGTGAGTTATCAATCAATGACGGAATAACGACTATTAGCGAGAGTATGCGTAAGCATTTAGAAGCAGTTAATCATGAAGAAGTTAATCATAAACAAACCATTTTATTCTTAGCATGGTATTTTTTGTATCTTTACTTGATTGTAAAAACTTTAAACAACGGTTAGATTATAAAGTGGCAAAGAACGAAGAATCAAAGATGCAAGGCTCCAGTCGCTCTCTTGTTGCAAATATTGTGATTGTTATCGTTAGCGTGGGGTTGATTGCTTGGGCAATTCGTTTGGTACAATTAAAATTTACTTCTGTTGCAAGTTTAGATGCAGTGGTTAATGGTGTAGTCATTGATATCAAAACACCACAAGAAGGCATTATCACATCTTTGAATGCAGATACAGGTAGCATTATTGAAAAAGATAGTGTTTTGTTGTCTATTAAAAATGATCAAGTTAGCAATCTTCAAGTCAAGCAAACTAGCAGCCGTCTTAGTAGTCAACAATCCCAACTTGCCAGTGCTGAAGGACAACTTAATCAATTACTGAGTTTGATGGAGTTATTGCAAGCCGATAACCAAAATCAAAAGCGTCTGGAGGTGACTGAGTACAGTGATCGCATTGAGCAATTTGAGTCAGATCTTAGAGGTGCGATCGCCCGTTCTCAACTTGCCCAAGTTAATTATGATCGTGCAGTGTTCCTTCAAAAAGAAGGAGCATATTCTCAAGCAGTGCTTGACCTAGCCAAAGCTGAGCTTCAGGCTCGTAAAGCGGAAGTTGAGAGTCTTGAAGCTCGTAGGCAAAGTATACTTACTAATCGAGAAGCTGCTTCCATAGGATTAACTCTTGATCGGACTCGGAGTAACTATGATCCACGGGTTCGATTAGAAGAAGTTCAGTTACAAATTGACAATCAACAACGCACGATCTCCGCCTTGCGCCAAAGTATTGCTGATGCCAAAGGTGAACTTATTGAAGCTAAAGCTGATGTTGAACGTCATCGCAACGTGATCGTCAAAGCCCCTGTATCTGGGGTAATTTGGAAACTGGATGCTCGTAAGGGACAACTGGTTCGTCAAGAGCAGTCTGTAGGACAGATGCTCGATTGCTCTAGACGTTGGGTAGATGTATATGTCGAAGAACAGTCGCTTGAGGCAATTCAGATAGGAATGCCTGCCAAAATAGAGTTATATGGTTCGAGAAATCTTGTTTTAAAAGGTACAGTCAGTCTCATTCGCTCTGGTTTAGGACGCTTTAACGCTGGGGAAGATGTTGCCATTACAATTCCCCAAAATTTGCCACGTACAACACAGATAAGAGTTGACCTTGAGAGAAATTCTGATTTAGGCGCTCCCAACGTATTTTGCTATGTTGGCTATACGGGTAAAGTGACGCTAAACAAGTAACATCAAAGCAAAAAAAGTAGCGTCAAAGCACAAAATAATAGCTAAGCCATTTTGTGCTTCAAAACCTTTACTGGTTTTAGTTTTGCATTAAGTTACTAGACTGAATTAAGCAGGCTTAATTAAATAAAAAGCCCTAAAAGTTATAGCGCACGCTGCACGATCACTACAATTTTTAGGATTCTATATTATGCTGAGGTACTTATATAACTTTTGAGTAACCTTTCCAATACTAAAGTTGCTGTATATAGAAATCTTTATAACTTTTGTATAACTTTAAGCAATTGCCAGACTAATTGATGTCAAAGATAATGAAAATACTTAGGATTAGAAATCTATAAGTTTAAACCTAAATCTTTGAAGATAATTTCAATATAACAATTTATCGTTTTTGATACCTCTATATGTTGAAGACGGTACCAGAAATGAGCGTTTCAGATAAATTTTAAAGTAATTCAAGACGGGGCTGGCTATAGATCATCTGCGATAAATTGTAACTTCAATCTATTATATAATCACTTTAGATACATGAAAGTAGCATTACAACCATCAAAGTTAAAGTCGAAAAAGATTGGCTTTCCCTCATCAATATTGCATTTAGGAACTAAACAAAAGTCAATCACTCAACAATTTATTTCCCCTTGGGTTTGGGGCTTTTTTATTGTTAGTATTACGATTTTTATAGCTTGTGCATTTGTAGCGTTAAATCGCCCAACTTTATTACCATTTCAAATAGTTAATCCCCTAGTATTTCGACCCTTACCTGAGTTTTTGAGTTTGCCAATATCCTTTGACGATATCCTGATACCTGCGATCGCGATCGCAGCTTTTTGTTTGGCTTTAATTCATATACCTGCAAATAACTTCACTCGACTCATTGCTCACACAGTGATCAGTATCTTAGCCATTCGCTATTTAGTATGGCGAGCTACAGTTACACTAAATACGGCACACTGGTTGAGTGTGATTATAAGCGTTATTTTACTGATGAATGAACTGGTCTGGATCGGTACTTATTTGTTGTATCTTTTCCAGACAACTTGGACAACGGAATCTAGACGCAAGAGAGAAGCCGATCACTATGAAGCAGCAGTAATCGCAGGTGAATATTTACCTTCAGTCGATGTATTTATTCCCACCTATAAGGAGCCAGATTTTATCGTTCGACGTACAGCAATTGGCTGTCAGGCGATGAATTATCCGAACAAGACTATCTATATTCTGGATGACACGCGCCGCCCTCATATTCAGAAAATGGCGGAAGAACTTGGCTGTAAATACATTACTCGTCCTAATAATAATCATGCTAAAGCTGGGAATCTCAACAATGCCTTACCCCAGACTGATGGTGAACTAATTACAATTATGGATGCGGATTTTGTCCCTTTTACTAACTTTTTGATGCGAACTGTTGGTTTCTTCCAAAATCCTAAATACGATCTAGTCCAGACCCCTCAATTTTTCTATAATCCTGACTACCATGCTCGAAATCTGGGGCTATCTGACAAGATGCCCAATGATATGGAACATTTTTTTGGTCATGTTCAGCCTGGACGAGATAACGGTAACTGCGTGATCTGTTGTGGCACATCCTATGTAGTGCGTCGAAGTAGTCTTGAGGCGATCGGCGGTTATTACACTGGTTGCTGCGTGGAAGACTATCAAACGTCCATAAAGTTACTTACCAATGGTGGGTGCATCGCCTATCTGAATGAACTATTGAGTATGGGTGAATCTACGCGGATGTTTGCTGATTTTCTCGATCAACGGTTGCGTTGGTTACAGGGAAATATGCAGGTTTATTTTCGTAAAGATTTACATATATGGACTAAATTAAACTGGATTCAAAAAAGCTTTCATGTTTCTTTGATTTTCTTTTGCTTTAATCCTGTTGTTCGCTTCATTTCGCTGGCTATGCCTCTGTTGAGCTTGTTTTTTGGTACATCACCTTTAATTGCATCCGTGTCTGAATATATATATTACGCAGCACCATTTGCGATCGCCTTCTTATTTGTATTTGGCTGGTCAACAGGCGATCGCCTGTCCGCGATCTGGAATGAAGTGTATGAAACTGCATTTTGTTTTCCTGCAATGGGTCGTTTAGCTTTAATTTTAAGAAATCCCTTTGCAAAAGCATCGACGGCTACACGTAAAGGTGTGAAAGCAGATCGCAAAAATTATAATTTCTGTCATACATATCCTTTGTTAATCATGATGTCCCTAACTCTGATTGGAGTCGTCATGCATTATGGAGGATATTTGCTTGGTATTTGGGAAATCAATCAACATGAGTATATGGGTAAAGAGTTTCTGCTCTTTTGGTTGATCTACAACTTTATTGTGATGGCGGTAGCCTTACTTTCGGCGATTGATCAACCCGTACGTCGTGATGTGGATAGGTTCCCATTATGTACTTTTTGTAAGTTAACTGTTAAAGATCGAGTGTACTGGGGCTATACCAATGACCTATCTGAAGGTGGAGCCAGTCTAACCCTGAATAAAAATAATGAGCTTGTCAATCTTCAAGGTACTCAAGAAGGTTTATTAGAGTTTGTGGAGCATGGTTTTACGGTTAAATGTACGGTAATTCGTTCGGCGAGTCGAGATAGATTCGCGAATGCATCCCTAAAATTTCAGGATGTTAGCCTTGAGCAACATCGTAAATTGATTGTTTTACTATATTGTTCACTAGAATGGTGGAAAGAGAGGAAGAAGCCCAACGGTTTAGATGCCAGCTTAGAAGTTCTAGCAGCAATTTTTAAGAGTAAGCCGCTATTGAACGTTCATACTAATTAATATCAAAGCTAACAATGGCAATGCCATTGTTAGCTTTGAAAGATGACTTGCCGCGCTATGCGTAGCAAGTCATCACACTAAATCCCCTTGGTAATATGCCATGACATTCTTGAGTAAGTCTCGTTGGTTTGTATGGATATTAGCGATCTCTGTCTGCATTGGGCTATTTCAGTCGTCAGTTTTGCAGATGTTTGCTGTACCTCAATCTCAGTTAATTGAACCGACAATTAGTCAACTTGAGGCAAGGATTCGCCAAATTCGCATGGGAGACTTACAGATCAAGGTGATTGATGACAAGCAAAATCCCATTGTCAATGCCGAGGTTTTAGTCGAGCAGCTTGCTCACGCTTTTCAGTTTGGGGTTTCTTTGCGTACAGAGATGTTTCGTGATGATGCAGATCCAGCTTCTCAAAGGCAATATTTAAAAATAGCCCAAGAACTTGCCAATAGCAGTGTTCATGAAGATGCCCTCAAATGGTATTCCACAGAGTCAAATCGAGGACAAGTAACCTATGCTGAGTCCGATCGCATTTTGGACTGGAGCGATCGCCATTATCCCTTACCAATGCGTGGACATAATCTGTTTTGGGAGGTCGAACAGTGGCAGCAATCATGGCTCAAGCAACTCAGTAACGATGATTTACATCAAGCCGTACTTAAGCGAGCAAACGATGTTTGTACTCGCTATCGAGGTCGCATCACTGAATACGATGTTCTCAATGAAATGCTGCATGGCAACTTTTTTCGAGGTCGGCTAGGTGATCGCATCGTTGATGAGATGTTTGCCAAATGTGCCAAAGCTGATCCACAAGCTCGTCTTTACCTCAATGAATATGACATCCTCAACGGCAAATTAGTTGATGCCTATAGCAAACAAGTTCGCACCCTTTTAGATCGCGGTGTCAAGGTTGGCGGTATAGGCATACAAGCCCATATTCGTGAAAATATTTCGATCGCCAAAATGCAATCAAGTATTGATCAGATGGCTAAGTTAGGTTTACCAATCAAAATCACAGAAGTTAGCGTGCTTGCTGATACTGAGTCTCGCAAAGCTCAAGTTCTCACCGATCTATATCGGGTTGCCTTTGCTCATCCCGATGTCAAAGGCATTACCCTATGGGGATTTTGGGAAGGTGCCGCATGGGAGCCAAAAACGGCTCTATACGATCGCCAATTTAAGCCACTACCCGCAGCCCAAGCCTATCGAAAACTAGTTCTAGAACAATGGAGAACAAATATACGGGGCATCACTAGTTATTCGGGTAATCAAGTAGGTATGTATTCAACAAAAGCCTTCTTTGGGACTTATCGAGTAACTGTTAAAAGTGGAGATCGCCAGATTCAAAAGACAATTACTTTTAATGATCGTGACCAAGCACCTTATGTTATTCAAGTCTCAGCTTTATAGCGATCATGTATAGAGTTGCGGCGCTTCGATCCGCCACTCTATACATGGGTTGACTTGTGCCAATATGTCAAAGTTTCTCTGATAAGTCTGCCTTACAGTCTAGTTGCGATAAATAGGACATCATCACTTTCTTATTAACCACATTATCTTCTGCTAACAGAATTCTTAAATCACTTAAATTCTCTATGCCAGTTTTTCTGTACTCTATTGAGACAATTGAACTATTATATTGGGAACTTTTATTAGACAAAGACAATTCTATCTTAACGTGAGTCCGAAGAATTTTGATAGATACAATCGTTATCTGACAAGCATTGTAAGGAATTCTATTAAATAAAAGTGTTCGCGGCAATTGAGAATGAAGTCAATAAAACTAGATAGACACCTTATTGACTTCATTCTCAATAAAGCTAGGTTTTGCTGTATTCTTAGATCCCAAGAATTTTGTTTTATAAGGATTCTGAAGTCTAAAAATCGTCGAACTCACTTTATCTTAAGAACCGAAAATATTGTCGCTAATAATCTCTCTTCTTTTAAAGGCTTGGCAATTATTTTGCGTGACCACCAGAATAATTTTTGAAAGCACCGCAAAACTGTGCTTTCAAAAATTATTCTGTACCAATCTAAGACCTAACAGGCTATATTGATTTCAATGGTGAAGAAAAAACTTGCAAACTGAGCAAAGTCTGCTAACCTTTGTCTTGTAAAAATACCTCGGTATTGTGGGTGAGGTTGTCCGTGAGTGAATTGAAACGCGAAGCAGCACTACGAGAAGTTTTGGTTAAGGCAGAAACCGTTAACGATGATGATGAGCTTGATATGCTCTTAGAAAGTGAGATGCTAGGCGAAAAAGAGATCGCCGAAATTACCAATATGCTGGGAAACCTAAATAGCCTTGAATCTTTCTCTGATGATTGGCTATCAGATAATCTTGAGAAGAATCCCAGTCAAACCACAGAAATTGCTGAATTGGTCGCCGATCGCGATCGATTGCAAAAAGAATTAGAAGATTTGCGATCGCAACATCAATTTGAATGTGAATATGTCGATCAGCTAGAACAAGAAATCACTAGCGTCACCAATGATCGTGATCGCCAAGTCGCCGAACTCACCAAGCAATTAGAGCAACTACAAAAACAAGTTACTGAACTAAGCACCAATCCACCTGTTGATGACAAAATCTTAAGCGATCGCTTAGGAATTCATGTTTTACAAATCGAGGAAGAATTTAAACATCGTTTAGAACTTGCCCTAGAAATAGAATCTCAAAAAATTACCCAGCAATATCTGCAAGAACTTAACGAAAAAACTGAGTTAATTAATCAATTGCAATGCCAAAATACTGCCCTTGATATTTCCCAACAAACTCTCACAGAAGAGTTGGAGTCAACGCAATTGCTATTGAAAGAATCCACAAAAACTCTAGAAATTGCTCAAACCAAATTATCAGAAGTCACATCACAACGCGATCAATTTGAAGAAGAACTAATTAAACATCTCTCCAATCAAGCTCAACTACATCAATCCCTGCGCGGTCTAGAGAATGAATATGTTAGCGATCTCACAAGGGTGCAAGAACTAGAGCAACAAATCGAGGAATTGCAAAATCAAGTCCTCCAACAAGCTTCTAAAGCATCTGAATATGAAGCGGCAATTCAACATTGGAAAGAACAATCAGTACGCCATCAACATCATGCACTTCAACTCAGTGGCGCATTAGATCGCCTGCTAGCCGAACGTCCCGTCAAACATTTAACACCTACTTCTGCTCAAGGAAATGATGGGCAGCCCGAACATATCTATGCACAGGAGCCTATAACCGAATCAAGACCAGTGAGATCGCCTTTTCCCACATCCAAGGTAGACTTACCATCTTTTCTAGTCAGACCTCGCTAATGCAAAGTATGAATGCTGCAAAGCACCCCTCATACTTTGCGTTAGGGACTTAACAAAAAAAGGTACCACCGAGTTTGTATGGCTTCGACTTCGCTCAGCCAACGTTGGCTGAGCGAAGTCAAAGCCGTAGGTACTTTAATTAATCGCAAGTCCCTTAGCGATACAATAACATTGCAGAGTCTGGAAACATTGCCATGAAATTTGTGACTGCTTTTTTGGTGCTTTGGCTCTTATTTGGCATTCTCGAATGGTTATTTCCCCTCAGAAAAGAGCAAAAGCACTTTCGCCAAGGTTGGCTAACAGACGTTGCTCATTTTTTCTTTAATCACATTCTTGTAAATGTAGGGACATATCTAGTAGTTATATTCCTATACATCTTTTTTAAAGGCTTGATCTCCCCTACATTACAAATATCAGTCAGAAGTCAACCTGCATTACTGCAATTTGCTGAAGCTTTTTTTATATACCTTAACAGGGAATAGACTTAACATTATCAAAAGACTGAAAGCGCAAAGTCAATAAAGAATCCAAAGCTGCTTTATGAGTAGTGCGGGAATTCTCAAGGCAAGAAGCAATAGCAAACTTGAAAGAATCAAAATCAGGGTAATAGACGGAGTAGAGACACTGTTTCTTCACAAATTTCCAAAGACGCTCAATCAAGTTTAAGTTTGGAGAGTAAGTAGTCAAATAAAGAAGCTCGATATTTAATGACTGAGCCAACTCAAAAACTAAAACACACTTTTGATAACGAGCATTATCCAAGACAAGAGTAATGGGTATAGTCAAACCCAAAGCCGCAAGTTTGTGGAGTAAGTCACAAACACTTTGAGCATTGATGTAAGAATCATTAGTCACAGTAATCAACTCATGAGTAACAGCATTAAGTGCACCGAGGACATTAAAACGCTGCCTTCCCGACCCAGATTTAAGAAACAAGCGTTCAAAACACCACAAAAAGCCTAAATAGGCTCCAAGGACAAAGTGAGCAGCATCAACAAAGAAAACGGCTCTTTGTCCAGATTTAGCTTCCTCTAAGCGCGGTTCTAGTTTTTTTTAAGAAATTCCTCTTGTGCTGCTGGGTCAGCCTTTGCAGGTATTAGCCCCACTCGACGACAACTCATTCCCATCGATTTCAGGAAATGACGCACCTGTTCTCGACTACGGACAATCCCTGTCAACTCAGTAATTTTTGCTGCTGCATGAGCCAGCGTTTTAGGTGGATGTTCTCGAAAATATATCTCTAAACTTTCTTGATGCTGTTTTAGTTCACTCTGGGGGCGATTAAAGGTCAGTTCTTTCAGTTTGCTTATCCCACCTTCTTTATAATCTCGTAAATAGTTCAACAGTGTCGGTTCACTGATTCTTAGCAGTTGTGTAATTTCCTTGTGCGCGTATTTCTGGCTTTTTAGGTATAGTGCTTCCATTTTTCTCTGCACTCGTGGATGCGGATGATGGAATCTTTCGTAATGCAGCGCATCTATTTCTTCCTTGGTAAATGTTATTCGGAGCATCTTGGAGAAAAGTTAACGTTTCTTCCATCTTTACTCTTATGAAAAATAAAGTCTACCCCCTGTCAAGGTATAGCCAGATTTCACCTCTATTCATATTTGTAAAAGTCCTCGCCATCAAGGGCAGTTAGGGCTGTTAGTTCTGGATCGTTGATGTAGTCATCAACGGCAAGTAAGGCGGCGATTTTTAGCTGTTGGTTGATTTGGGTGCGGGTAGGTTTTGTTTGAGTTAGTAGTCTTTGTAAAAGTATTTCTGCGATTTGGAAGCAGTCTTCTTGAGATAGTTTGGGAATGGTTTGGAGGATTTCTGTAGTTGTAATCATGGTGTTTTTCTCCTATTGTATCAAGGCTTGAAAATGGGGATAATTGCTAAATCAAAAGGTTCTCAAAGGGTTTATTGTTCCAACGATAGACAGAGAAATCACGGCGATCGACGGTCAATATGCGTCCACTGAACTGCTCTGCTAAAACGACTAAGGAGGCATCTGCCATATCCATTGGGAGATCTGCGTATTTTTCCATGAGAACGATCATGCGATCGATGTGATTTGGTTCAAGGTCGAATATTTGAAAGGCTCCTAAGACAAAGCTTTTAAGAAAGTTGGATTGAGCGGTGTGGCTGGCTGTTGCGGCTAGGAAGTAACAGGTTTCCGTGATGACAGGGAATGTCGTAATCATTGGTTCTTGGATTGTTTCAAAGGCTCTTTGGGCTGCTAAATGGGCAGAATCGCGGCGATTGAAAAGTGCGACAAAGGCTCCTGTATCAATGATGATCATGTTTTTTGAGAATGTAGGATTTGACTACGGATTTGTAGTTAGCTGAGAGATCGGGTTCTCCTTCAAAACATCCAACTAAGCCGAGTTCTGTAAATATTTGGAGAGGACTTTTTTGTGTGGGTGCTTTATTGACTTGTTGATGCTGTGGTCGGGAAATTTCTTGCAGGATTAGTTGTGCTAGTTGGTCTTGTCTCTCTTGGGGGAGTTGAGTAGCGGCGGTAAAGGCTTGTTCGAGTAGGGTAGTCATGGTGTTTTCTCCTATTGTATCAAGGCTTGAAAGCGTGGATCGTGGCGGACGTTGTCAAAATCTGAGTCGGTCTTTGCCAGTCTACGATACTCTTCGAGATTGAGTTGGATTGCTTTTTGGAGGTTCTCTAAGGCAAGTTCAATCTGGTTTTGAAGAGAATAAGCACAAGCTTTGTTGTAATAAGGATTTGGATCGTCAGGGTTGATTTCTATAGCTCTGTCATAGGCGGTGATTGCTTCTTCATATCTGCCTAAATTACTTAGCGCAATGCCTCGTTCAGCCCATGCATGTTGGAAGTCAGGATTGAATTCTAAAGCCTTGTCAAAAGCGTCGATCGCTTCTTCATATCTGCTTAAGTTAGCTAGTGCTACACCTCGATCAGCCCATACCAAGTGGTTTGCAGGGTTGATTTCTATAGCACGATCACAGGAAATAATTGCTTCTTCGTATCTGCTTAAGTTAGCTAGTGCTACACCTCGATCAGCCCATACTAAGTGGTTTGCAGGGTTTATTTCTATAGCACGATCACAGGAAATAATTGCTTCTTCGTATCTGCCTGAGTTAACTAGTGCTGCACCTCGATTAGTCCATACCAAGTGGTTTGCAGGGTTGATTTCTATAGCACGATCACAGGAAATAATTGCTTCTTCGTATCTGCCTAAGTTAACTAGTGCTGCACCTCGATTAGTCCATACCAAGTGGTTTGCAGGGTTGATTTCTATAGCACGATCACAGGAAATAATTGCTTCTTCGTATCTGCTTAAGTTAGCTAGTGCTACACCTCGATCAGCCCATACTAAGTAGTTTGCAGGGTTGATTTCTATAGCTCTGTCATAGGAAATGATTGCTTCTTCGTATCTGCTTAAGTTAAATAGTGCTGCACCTCGATTAGTCCATACCAAGTGGTTTTTAGGGTTGATTTCTATAGCACGATCACAGGAAATAATTGCTTCTTCGTATCTGCCTAAGTTAAATAGTGCTGCACCTCGATTAGTCCATACCAAGTGGTTTGCAGGGTTGATTTCTATAGCACGATCACAGGAAATAATTGCTTCTTCGTATCTGCTTAAGTTAGCTAGTGCTACACCTCGATCAGCCCATACTAAGTAGTTTTCAGGGTTGATTTCTATAGCTCTGTCATAAGAAATGATTGCTTCTTCGTATCTGCCTAAGTTAACTAGCGCAACGCCTCGGTTGTACCATGCTTCATGTTTGTCAGGTTTGATTTTGACGGCTTTCCCATAGGAAGTGATCGCTTCTTCGTATCTGCCTAAATTACCCATCGCAATGCCACGGTTATACCATGCTTCGTGTTTGTCGGGTTTGATTTCAACGGCTTTCCCATAGGAAGTGATCGCTTCTTCGTATCTGCCTAAATTACCCATCGCAATGCCACGGTTATACCATGCTTCGTGTTTGTCAGGTTTGATTTCGACTGCTTTCTCATAGGAAGCGATTGCTTCTTCGTGTCTTCCTAAATTACCTAGCGCATTTCCTTGGTTGTACCACGCTTCGTGGTATTCAGGTTTGATGGCTAGAGCATGATCGTAAAAGATGACTGCTTTTTCATGTTTTTCTAAATCAAATAGAACATTGCCCCCTCTGTACCATGCGTCGTGGTCGTCAGGATTGATATCAGTTATTTCTTTGTAAGGTAATATAGCTTCTTCTACTCTATTTTGATTACCTAAGATTGCAGCGCGGCTTTGTAAAGCACAATAGCATCTAGAATTTATATTAGTAGCTTGGTTATAAGCAAGAATTGCTTCTTCGTATCTTTCTAGAATTTTCAAGATTTCGCCTTTCTGGAACAAGTAGCTACAATTAAGATTGATTTTAATTGCTTCTTCCAAAGAAATTAGCGCATCTTCGTATTTTTCCAAATTTTTTAACGAATAGCTTCGGTAGTACCATGCTTCGTGATATTTCGGATTGATGGCTAGGGCTTGGTCATAGGAGCAGATTGCTTCCTCGTATTTCCCTAAGTTAAATAGCGCATTACCTTGACCATTCCATGCATAATCATAGTTAGGATTAATTTCTAAAGCCTTTTTATAAGATTCAAGAGCTTCTTCATTTCTACCTAGATCCCGAAGCGCATTACCTTGACCATTCCATGCATAATCATAGTTAGGATTAATTTCTAAAGCCTTTTTATAAGATTCAAGAGCTTCTTCATTTCTACCTAGATCCCGAAGCGCATTACCTTGACCATTCCATGCATAATCATAGTTAGGATTAATTTCTAAAGCCTTTTTATAAGATTCAAGAGCTTCTTCATTTCTACCTAGATCCCGAAGTGCATTACCTTGACCATTCCATGCGCTATCGTAGTTGGGATTAATTTCTAAAGCCTTTTTGTAAGATTCAAGAGCTTCTTCATTTCTACCTAGATTCTGAAGTGCATTGCCTTGGTTATTCCATGCACTATCGTAGTTGGGATTAATCTCTAAAGCCTTTTTGTAAGATTCAAGAGCTTCTTCATTTCTACCTAGATTCCAAAGTGCATTGCCTTTTTTATTCCAAGTTTCATAATCATCAAACTTTAGTTTTAGTTTCTCAATACAAGTTGCTATTTCCCAATATTTACTTGCCTCATTATATTTGCCTAAACTCAAAAATGAATTACCCAAGTTGTACCAAATTTGACGATTTTCAGAATCAAATTGCAAAGCCTTATCATAGGAAATGATCGCTTCTTCGTATCTATCTAAATTCCCTAATTCAATACCTCGGTTAAACCATGCTTTATTGTCATCAGGTCTGATTTGCAAGGCTTGATCATAGGCAGCTATTGCTTCTTCAGATCTACCTAAGTTACCTAGTGCAACGCCTCGATTGTTCCATGCTTTATGGAATTCAGGCTTGATTTCTAATGCTTGGTCATAAGAAATTATAGCTTCTCCATCTTGCTTATTCGCTAAAAGGATATTTCCTTTTTCTAGGAGAAGAGATGCTTGATAGTTTAAGGTTTGATTTGGCTCAATCAGTAACTCTTCAATTTCGATAATTCTCTCTATACGCTTTTTAACACTCCAGTTTAAATATGTTTCTTTGTCTCCTTCAAATACAATACGTTGTGATTCTTGTTCTAAAAGCTTGTTGCTAGTCGGAAAATCAATCTTCCCAGATCCCCAATCAAAAAAATCAGGTGCTCGGCGGATAATATATTTGATGGCAAAGCGTGGCAGTAAAAACACAAAACAGAGATGACGAAATTTATCTTTAAAGTTTTCGCGTTGCCAATTGAGATGGCTGAGGATTGGTGGCACAGTATCAAGATTGTAGTAATCTCCTTGTCCTCCATAGCCCGTGCGAATATATTCAACTATAGACTTCTCTAAACCTATTATAAATAAAATTTTGATGTTATCAATATTCGGGAAAGCCGTAACCAGATCGATCAGATTTGCAATAGGTTCCTTCAGTTCCAAAACATCGGCTTGTTTTTGTGACACATCTGCACGAACTCTCTCGATTAATTCCAGCCCACCCACAGGCGAGCAACGTACAAAAAACAAACCAAAGCCCGTTTTGCGTTGTAGTGATCGCACGAGAGACTGATACTCCTCATCGGGAGTACTCTCAACATCTTCATCCCATTCTGTCCATTGATATTGCATCGTTAATACCTCTAAGTGATGCTATCTAAGAAGTTGGTGCAGTTATTCGTTGCCAAGCTTCCTTAAATTCTTGGATACCATAAATCACAGGATGAATATCATACCAACGGCACATTTCACCCTCATCATCCACATAGCAATATTCCAAAATCGACCGATTGAGCAACAACACGCTGTGCTTATCATCATTGGGCTTACGCTTAGATTTCGCGACTTGCGCTAAAATCTCCCACTGAAGCGGCTCGATCGCATTACGATAAGTATCTCGCGTTTCCGATATAGCACGTTTGACAGCGAGGGATTTAATCGGTAGCCTTTCAGTCCTTTCGATCGCCTTTTGAATATATTGCATCAAATTCCGCGAATGCCCGCCACTCATCAAACACAATTGATCCAAAGTTTGTACATTCTCAAATAGTTGGGAATCCAAAGCATTTGCCAAAGCCTTGCTAATATTTCCATCAGTTTTAATCTGCGCGATCCGCTTCGCAATAATCTCCTTCATTTTTGCTAAACCCGCTTCATACACATTACCATCCTGATCCTTGACCATAATCATTGGTAATACTTGTGGCTTTTTATAGGTATCTTCCAATATCGTCGCCTTAGTAGAGTAAACCATCGAGATCGGAATCGTATAGATGACATGACAATCAAGGGATTTTAGCTGCTCAACGCGATCTATAAATATCTCATCATAGTTACTCCCTTGGGTTTCATCGCGCTTGATATAGGTAATCCGATCCAAGTTGTCAACAATCACCACAATGTCATCACAAGGTTCAGGAAGTTTTTTCTTTGCATCTCTGATAAATGTATTTAGCGCCTCTACCAAGCTAGGCGTATGAGCATCTAATTCATTTCGCAGCTTTTGACGGATTTTGGGGACAGCCCGTAAACTTGCTGTAATTTTTGCAAATTGAGGAATCCAGCCAAAACTGGGAACAGTCGCTTCAGCACTAAATTTGTCTACTTCCAATTCAGGAATGGCATCCTTAAATGCTACGAGCCTTCCACGCACCCACTCTAAAATAGTTTCAGGATTACCACAATCTTTTAATTCTTCGAGAATATGCCGCGTACAAGCCAACAAAACATCTGTATATTCAACATCTTCTGGCTCAATATCTTCCTTATCTGCTGCAAAATAAACCACAAAATAGCCCTTACTTCGCAAATCTTCTTGCAGACGCAATAATTCTGTCGATTTACCAACGCCTCGATGTCCTGTGTATAACTGACAAGTCTTTTTATCCTTGGCAAGATCTACCCTCCGCCCCAAATCTGTCAAAACATCGCCATCTCCTCGTACCGATCGCAAATCCACATAAGCAGGATCGCCAGCTTTCAAAGGCTGAAATGGGTCGAAAGCGTTATAAATTTGAGACAGCAGATCTTGAGCCATTGGTTTAGATTGCGGGAGGTTTTGACAGCATTATAAACCAACCGTTTAATTACTGGGCAGGTTAGCCATGCGATCGCCATTCAGTCAGATCAAACTATGCCAAAATAGTCTCAAACCAACGAGTTTAGGTATCACCACCACCAAAGAAAAATTAGCGTTCTTATGTTATTAATCCCTTAAGCGCATGGCTATAAAAGTTTTACATCTTTCTGATATCCATCTCGGCAGCACGACTCACGGCAAAGTCAATCCTCAAACAGGACTAAACACTCGCCTAGAGGACTTTGTAGCAGCACTGACCATCTGTATCGATCGCGCAATTAACGAACCCGCCGATATTGTTCTCTTTGGTGGCGATGCCTTCCCTGATGCCACACCGCCACCATTAGTCCAGCAAGCCTTCGCCAAACAATTTCGCCGCCTCGCCGATGCGGGAATTCCCACAGTGCTATTGGTAGGCAATCATGACCAACATTCACAAGGGATTGGCGGTGCGAGTTTAGCCATCTATCGCAGTCTCGCTGTGCCGAACTTCACCGTCGGCGACACGATCGCTACCCATCGCATTGCCACCAATGCAGGCGATATTCAAATTATTACGTTACCTTGGATTACGCGATCGACCTTGCTTACGAAGTCCGAAACCGAAGGATTCTCCATGAGTGAAGTTAGTCAATTTCTGATCGATCGCTTACAAGTAGTTCTCGAAGGCGAAATTCGTCAACTTGATTCCCAAGTGCCGACGATTTTATTAGCCCATGTAATGGTCGATACCGCAACCTACGGCGCAGAGAGATTTCTCGCCGCAGGCAAAGGATTCACAATCCCTCTATCTATGCTCACCCGTGAAGCCTTTGACTATGTAGCACTAGGGCATGTGCATCGCCATCAAATTCTTGCCACGCAACCGCTTGTGGTTTATCCGGGGAGCATTGAGCGTGTGGATTTTGGAGAAGAGAATGAATCCAAGGGCTATTGTTGGCTAGAAGTAGAAAAGGGGAATGTGAGGTTTGAATTTTGTCCTATTCCTACTCGCGCCTTTCGGACGATGGAAGTTGATGTGACTCAATCCGAAGATCCGCAGGGGAAATTACTCAAAGCGATTCAGAAAGGAAAAATCGACAATGCGATAGCCCGTTTAATCTACAAAATCAAAGCTGAGCAGTTAACCCTGATTGATGATCGCATCTTGCATGAAGCAATGGAAAGCGCTCATAACTATTCCCTAATCCCTGAAGTTGTCAGCCAAAATCCGCGCACTCGCCTACCTGATCTCAGTACCGCCGAGGCGCTCGATCCGATGACCGCGCTTAAAACCTATCTCAGTACTCGCGAAGACCTCAAAAATCTTGAACCTGAAATGCTCAATGCTGCCCAAGAATTACTCAGTGAAATTGGATTAGGAATGGATGGCATCGATCCTGCTCCTGAATCAACTCAATCTAGTCAATTGGTAATAAGTTTCGAGTAATTGCGTTTGCAAAGTTTCTAGGGACACTTGACGCAATGTAGCAGCACGATCGTAAATTTGTTCGATACTTATATCCTGTCGATCATCAGTTTCGAGGAGAAATCTACCATCGGGAACATTAGCGATTGCCTGAATCACAGGAGAGCGATCGCTTAAAATTGCTGTCCCAAAAGAGAAGTAAAAATCATGCTTGAGCAATTGCTGAAAGACTTCCATCTTTTTATGAAAGCCATGAATAATCCAAGGAACAGAAGATTTAGAGCTTTTCTTAAGCGCAATTAATTCAGCAAAGGCTCTTACACAATGAATTACCAATGGTTTGCGAATTGACTCTGCAAGTTCTAGATGTTTCTGGAAAATCACGGTTTGTACTTCTATTGGCAAATCAATATGACGATCTAAGCCACATTCCCCGATCGCTACTACTTTGTCTAAGCTAGCCAATGCTCCGAGATTTTGCCAAGCATCTTCCCACGATTCATCAACAAACCAAGGATGCAAACCGAGACTGCAAATAAGCGGTAAATCTGCCTCCTGCAATGCAGTCGTCACATGAAACGTTTGCAAATTAATGCGGTCTGGCGATTGGCGATCATAATGTGTATGGAAATCAATAAACATTTGAAACCCCAGATAGCGGTTTCCATTTTGACGCAGACAATTCGAGAGAGATGCCAAGCGTCTCTCTCGATAGATTAATCAGCAAGTTTTGCTTCTAGTTCGGCAATTCTCTTTTCCAACTTGCGAACGGTATGCAACAAATCAGGAAGTTGACGCTCAGAAATGACAATTCGCTTCCAGTCCTTTTCGGGAACCACAGGATAGCCCATCATTGTCACACCTGCGGGAACATCACTCGGAATGCCTGACTTTGCGCCGATGATTGCGCCATCGCCAATGTGGATATGATTTGCTGCGCCAACCTGTCCTGCCATCACCACATGATGACCAAGCGTAACACCACCCGCTAAGCCCACCTGTGAGGCAAGAACAGAATGTGCTCCTACTTCCACTCCATGACCGATTTGCACAAAGTTATCCAGTTTTGAGCCTTTACGAATGACAGTAACGCCAACGGCTGGACGATCAACAGCGCAGGAACAACCTAGTTCCACATTGTCTTCAATAATGACATGACCAATTTGCGGAACTTTGTACCAAGTCCCATTGGGGGATATCTCAAAACCAAAACCATCGCCACCAAGCACAGTGCTGGGATGGAATAAGCAATTTGCGCCGATTTGGGTGCGATCGCTAATTACACAATTGGCATGAATCGTCGTATTTGCACCAATTTCCACATCGTTATATATGGTGACATGGGGATAAATCGTGACGTTATCGCCAATTTTAACGCGATCGCTAATGACGACATAGGGTGCGATCGCGACATTTGCTCCTAGTTGCACATCTTCTCCCAAAATCGCTGTGGGATGAATGCCAACGGGCGGCGTAGGTGGTTGATAAAACTTTTCGAGAACCTTGGCAAAGAGAATACGAGGATGCGCGGTACGGATACAGGGCAGAGGTGACGGGGTTTTCAGATCGAGAATCACGGCACTGGCTTGAGTATCCTTCAGGCGGGCGACAAATTTCGATGAAGACACAAAGGTAATTTCTCCAGATTGCGCCTTATCGATCGCGGCGACACCTGTAATAATCGGATCATCGCCATCGGATTCAAATCGACAATCGGGTAGGGTAGCGACAAACTCGGCTGCAAGTTCCGAGAGTTTGAAAGAAATTGTTTGTGTCATGGATCTGATGTCGTATCAAGAATGCGCGATTACCATAATACTTAATTGTGCCCAAGCAGGTAGTGTTAGTGATATTTAAAACATGAGTTAAGAGATAGTTTGCGTGGCAAACTATTTCTTAACTAACAGAATCAAAACCTTGCTTAGCAAGGTTTTGATTCTGTTTTTTAATTATGCCTATCTACTTAAGCACTAGCAGAGCTGGTGCTTAAGTAGATAGGCTCATCTTTTTGCATACCTCTTTGTATAGGTGCAGCCAATCTGTCATCCATGTCTTTAGCTAGATTAACATCTCGAAATATTTTGTTATATTTCTTTACATAAGGAACTAACACACAGGTTAATGCAATGGCTAACAGTTACAGAGTTGATGAAAGAGGTGTTCTCAATAACTTCGCAGTTGAACCAAAGATGTATGTCGAAGATACCGACAAAGCTGGTTTCACTCCTTATGCAGAATTACTAAACGGTAGACTTGCCATGATTGGTTTTGTCTCTCTCCTTATTCTTGAAGTATCTACGGGGCATGGGTTGATTTGGTGGTTGGGGAATCTATAGACTTTTCCTGTTTCCAATCAAAGTGTTTAAGACTAAGTAAAAACGATTCTTCATCCCTGCCTTTTGGTGGGGATTTTTGATTAAATAACTGGTGTTACGTGGAAGGTTGTAAAGCCCTCACCCCTAGCCCCTCTCCCGCAGGAGAGGGGAACAAGAAAATAATATGGGTTTTGCTCCCCTTCTCCTGCGGGAGAAGGGGTTGGGGGATGAGGGTTCCACTTAACATCAGTAAATAACTTCAGTTCGGTTTCAGCTTGCAAATGATGATAGAAGTTTTCCACAATTACCTGTGTAATTGTGGAAAACTTCTATCATCGAGTTTGAGTTTCTAGGCAAGGCTGAAACTCTTCCCAACGACGACTAACTTGCGAATAGCAGTCGGGTGGAAAAATTTTGAGATTCTGAAAAAGATTGATTTCGATATGTTCTTCCATTTTCATCAGCAGAACAATTTCGCGATCGGGTGCATAGTTGCCGATTGCTTGTGCGAGTACAGAGATTAGCTCTTGATCGAGAGAAAATGCTTGGATTGAGGTAACTAATTCTTGCTCAGCAATGAATTGCGATTGAAATGGTGTAACCGTTAAACCTGTATTACTGGGAGCGATCGCTTGGCGATCTACCTCACAAATCACAACTCCGCGACCATGTTGCAAAAAGCCTCTCCATGCAGCATAGCCAATCATCATGAGGTTGTTGTGAATAAAGCTTTTTTGCCAGTACCCAAAATTCCCTTGCCAGTCACTATCTTTAAGCTTCATGGACAAGTCTCCATTGCTGCAAGTTGAATTTGTAAGTCAGAATGGAATTTCGTTCCCATTTGTAAAAATATGGACTCATCATCTATAACCTCGTAGATGTAGATTTATGTGGAGATGCGATTCGGCGGGCATTCTGACTCTTTTACATCTATCGTAAAACTCGGAGTTCTTAGATAGATCAAAATCACAGTTGCGGGACAGCGCTGGACTTGCACCAAACTTTCCCCATTACTTTTAGTGACTGCTCTTCACTAAAACCGAAATCTGGGTTTTCATCATAGCACTTTTGGGGTTTGAGAGAGGGGTTGCTATGCAACCCCTCAGGGCAACCGCATAAAAAAGTCAAAGGTTAAGGAGATGAATTAGATAAGCCAGATCCCAAGCCGCCTTATTACGTTTCGCCCGCATACTGAACTTAGAAGACTTATCGCGACTTAAGAGATTAAGAGCAAAGTGACGCAGCATCGCCATATTTTCAGGAGAATTATCTTTGCGAATACGGGAAGCATCTTCGTGAAAAGAGACATCTAAAACCCAATGCAAGGAATTTTCAATCGACCAATGAGTACGAACAGCATTGGCAATAAGAGCAGCATTAGAAGGCAAGCTAGAAATGTAGTAGCGATTTTCAGTGGAGACTTTCCCATTGATTCTGCGTTCACTTTGAACTAAGGCAATAGTCTGTAAACCAGCCCATAGAGGCAATTGAGTCAGGTAATCCAAGTTAGATAAAGTCCAACAACGTCGAATTTCTAAACGCCCATGTCCTTTATCTATGGACTGGCAAAAGTCATGGTCTACATCCACAAAATCAGTGTTTATAGCTTGCTCAAATAACCACTGCACATCTTCAAATAGTCCTCCCTGATTACCTTTGAGCGCTAAGACATAATCGGCTCCTTGTTGCACGATTTGGCTAGCTATTTCTTTCTGGCAGCCCATTGCGTCAATCGTCACAATACAACCTTTAATTTCCAGCAGTTTTAATAACTCTGGTATGGCGGTGATTTCGTTGGATTTTTCATCGACTTTGCATTGACCTAATATCAACCGATTTGCGCTTGCCCATGCACTCACCATGTGAATTGCGCCTTTGTCTGCTCCTCGGTCGTAGGATTGTCTCAAGGTTTTGCCATCAATGGCTACTACCTCTCCCTGCAGCGCTTGACTTACTGATTTCACCCAACTGATGAAGCTATTTTGCATCTGTTGCGGGTTCACTCGTGCAAACACTCTTGCAAATGTGTCATCACAGGGTATCCCATTCGGTAGTTCAAGAAATGTCCCCAGCCATTCTTGTTTTGATGCTCCAAATAGCGCTATATCTTCCCAGTTTTCTCCCCCACTTATCACCGCGCAAATTGCGATTACGATTATGTCTAGCAAGTTATGCTCTTTCCCTCGATTATCTCGCGGGTCTTCTACTCCTTCAAAGTGTCTTAGTAAACTGACTTCGATAGGGTTATTCATTGCTGTTTTACTTTTGTTATTTTCTCCTAATTTTATTCACTTTTTTATGCGGTTGCCCTGTGCAACCCCTCTCTCAAACCCTGTTTCAACTCTTAGTGAGCAATACAAAGGTCTGTGCTTTAAGTTTACTTATATCGTTAAATCTTGCCTGCAATTTGTAGCAGTGTTACTTCCCAAACTAGTCGAGGCTGGACATAGCGAGCAATTAATTCTCTTGCTTTATCGAGATGTTGCAAGATTGATTTCGATTTTTGTTGTTCCCAGAAATAGTTTTGTAAATAGTCAATCAGCCAAAGCTGCAAATCGACTTCTAACTCTTTTGTAATTTGTTTGGCGATCGCCATTGCACTACGGGCATCTTGAGGAATTTGGCGCACGGAGTTTAATAATTCGATGGGAATACTTTTAAATCTCTCAAAAGAATCGATCGCCTGTCCTGCGGAACCTTGAGCGAGGGCAACCACATCGGCGGGGATGTCTGTATGTCCTTCACGGGTGAGAACTTCCTGCATTTGAGCTTGATTCAGTCTGGTGAAAGGAATGCGTTGACAGCGTGAAACCAGCGTGGGCAAAATCGAGCCTGCATCGGGAACAATCAAGATAATTGTGGCGTAGAGAGGTTCTTCGAGGGTTTTTAGGAGGCTATTAGCGGCGGATTCTGCCATTGATTGTGCTTCTTCGATAATCACAACTGATCGCTTACATTCGAGGGGGGCACGGCTGACAAATTCGCTAATTTCCCTAATTTGCTCAATGCGGATCTGGGGCAAGGCTCGACGTTTTAACCCTGCTGCCTCTGCTTCCTTAGCTGTGAGCATTTTGCCCTTATCTAAATAGGTTGGCTCGACCCAGAGTAAATCAGGATGATTCCGATCGCTGAGTCGATTTGCGGATTTGCGATCGCCTAATAAAATTTCCGCAAATGCCGAAGCGGTTTTACTGCGCCCCACACCACTTGCACCTGCAAATAAGTAGGCGGGGGCAATGCGATCGCGTTTGATGGCAGCTTTTAGTAAAGTGATAGCTTGTGATTGCCCAACGACAATATCAAAGGGCGAGGTTAAGCCTGTACTGAGCGCACTCACAGCTAGTCATTCCACAAATCTTGCTGCGATCGCTTGGAGCTATATGACCTCGAACTAAGGCGATCGCGGCGATCGCGATCGATGGATGTCTCTAGGGCATTTAAAGTGCGACGACGTAACCACCAGCGAATTGCCTCATCAACTGTTTCCGCAGGATTATTCGAGATTTCCAACAATTCTGTGAATAAATCTGGGGAAATCGCTACTTTGTACATATCAGATTCAGGGTTAGCGTCAGGGCGATCGCCTGTCTCGTTCTGCATATCTGTGATTAATTCTGGTAAATCAATTGAAATTGACGTATTTAGCTCATTAATATTGCGAATACTGGATGTGTCACCTTCGAGATGATCTATGGGTTTGAGAATAGCATTGAGCCGACTGGCGGCGATCGCCGCAGATGACGTGGGATTGGTGTTGGATTTAAGGCTATTGTTGCTCATATTCGACTTGCCTAGCTTGCGCTGACTAAGATTAATGATAATGAACATCATGAGGACTAATCCAAATTGAGATAGCCCAATCATCACGAGTAGCTTGTTTTGTATCAAGAATTCAAACATAAATCTTTGGGATCAGCCTACGCAGCATTGCGAATCAGTCTTGGGTTTGGATTGAGAAAATTAGCAAAAATTAGAGCATTGGTTAATGCTCTTAGTCATTCCACTCACCACGGGGGGGCACAACAGGGTTCATGGTCAAGGGACGAGAGCGATCAGCTTCCTTGATGGCACGACGTTGTAGCCATTGACGGATTGCGGTATCGATCGCCTGTTCAGGATCATTGGTCACTTCACCGAGTTCCGCTAGCAAAGCAGGATCGATTTCTACACTTTTTAGCACCTCATTAAATACTGCTTCATTAGCCGCTTGGGTTGTTTGCTGGTCGTTCGCGTTATCTTCTGGCATAAGGACTGTTTAAATTAACTAGCTGAGATTAACTGGCACTATGCAGATTTTACCTAGATTTGTTACCGTCTGAATGTACAGTGCGATCACAATCTTGCTAAACCCTAAAGCATGGCAGCTTTGTGTCTCCTCCTATTTGCGAGAAACGATTGCTTTGCAATACTTTCAACAAATATTGAAGTTTTGATGACCAAAAACTCTGTATTCTGGAATAACATCACAGTTTCCTGTAAATCACACGTTAGTATCCATGTCTTCACTTCAGGTCACACGCGGCACTCGCGATATCCTCGCCCCCGAAATTTATTCCTGGCAGCAGTTAGAGACAACTGCGCGTCAAATCCTTAAGCAAGCCGCCTATACCGAAATTCGTACCCCCATTTTTGAAGCAACTGAGCTATTTGCGCGGGGCATCGGTGAAGCCACTGATATTGTCGGCAAAGAAATGTATACCTTTAATGATCGTGGCGATCGCTCTTTGACTTTGCGCCCTGAAGGGACAGCAGGGGTGGCGCGATCCTATATCGAAAACAAATTGTTTGCTCAAGGTGGGGTTCAGCGTCTTTGGTATATGGGGGCAATGTTTCGCTATGAGCGCCCTCAAGCTGGTCGTCAGCGTCAATTTCATCAATTAGGGGTGGAAGTATTAGGAAGTGCCGATCCGCGTGCTGATGCGGAAGCGATCGCGATCGCGAGTGACTTTTTGCAAGCTGTCGGTTTAACCGATCTCGTGGTTGACCTTAACTCGGTCGGTAGTTCCGAAGATCGGGTTGCCTATCGTCAAGCTCTGGTGGACTATTTCACGCCTTTTGTTGAGGAAATTGATGCGGATTCTCGCGATCGCCTCACCCGTAATCCTCTCCGCATTCTCGATAGCAAAGATAAGCGCACTCAAGAAATCTCTCAAGATGCACCGAGCATTCTCGATTATTTAAGTCCTGACTCCCAGCAACATTTCGAGAAAGTCCAAAATCTCTTAACGGATTTGAAGATCTCCTATCGCATTAATCCCCGTCTTGTGCGTGGTCTCGACTACTACACCCGCACTGCCTTCGAGATTCAATCCAACCAACTCGGCGCACAGTCCGCAGTCTGTGGTGGTGGTCGCTACGATCGCTTAATTGCCGAACTCGGCGGCGCGGATGTGCCTGCGGTCGGCTGGGCGATCGGCTTAGAGCGTTTAGTCATTCTCATGCAACAGGTTGCCGAACAAAAGCGATCGCAAGTTGATTTCTACATTGTCTCGCGTGGCGAACAAGCGGAAGCAAAATCTCTATCTATTGCTCAAACGCTCCGTAAAGCAGGATTTACCGTGGAACTCGATCTCAGTGGCGCTAAGTTCGATAAACAGTTCAAACGCGCCAGTAATGCGAATGCTCAAGCTGCTGTCGTCATTGGTGATAGCGAGATTGAAGCTGGTCAAGTCCAAATCAAGTGGCTAGAATCAGGTGAGCAGGAAGCCGTGGCGATCGCTGATCTCAGTACTAAATTTGAGTCCTTGCGAGCAACAAGCTTTGAATCATCGTCTCCAATTGCTTCAGCTTGACAGGCTTAGCAAGATATTCATTTGCGCCAGCATCTAAACATCTGGCGCGATCCTCTGGTGTATTCAGGGCTGTCACGGCGATGATTGGTAGGTCATTCAAATTATGACTGCGGAGAAGTTTAATCGCTTCAATGCCATTCATCTTGGGCATTTGGATATCCATCAATACTAAGTCTGGTTGTGCTGATAACACCAGATCCACAGCTTCCTTGCCATCTTTGGCGATGATCATCCGATAGCCCTTGGCTTTGAGATAATTGGAAATAGGCATGATGTTGATGTCGTTATCTTCTGCAAGCAGAATTAGGGGTAAAGATTCAGTTTTACTCTTGGTTTTTGCAGAATCTGTTTCAGCGGGAACTAACTCAAGGCTTGTGTCTAGGGATGACGGTTGCTTTTCTTCGGTTAAAGGTAGTGATGTATGGGGATAGGGCAGGTTGATCGCAAAGCAACTACCTACACCCAACTCACTAGTTAAATCTACCCAACCGCCATGTAACTCGATGATCCGTTTGGTGAGGGCAAGTCCTAAGCCAGTGCCATTATATTTACGATTGAGGGCGCTATCGATTTGGACAAAGGGTTGAAATAGCTTTTCGATGTTGTCGGGAGCAATGCCAATGCCAGTATCTCTCACAGCAATGCGTAGGAATTTCTGTGGGGTTTGAGCATCATCATGGGAAGCGATCTCTAAACTAGTAACTTCTATAGTGATTTTTCCACCTTCTGGAGTGAATTTGACGGCATTATTGAGCAAATTAATTAATACCTGACGGATACGACGCTCATCGACGCGAATTTCTGGTAGATCCTGACTGAATTTAGTTTCTATATGAATGTGCTTCTGGAGAGACTGTTGCTGAACAAATGATAGGCTCGAACTACATAAACTATCAATGGAAGTAGTCTTTAAATCTAAGGTGATTTGTCCCGCTTCGATTTTTGATAAATCCAGAATGTCATCGATCAGCGATAGGAGATGGTTTCCACTTGTTTCAATGAGTTGTAGAGCTTTAATTTGTTCTGGAGTTACTGCCCCAAAAATCTCTTCTTGCAAGCTTTCGGTCATGCCTAAAATCGCATTTAACGGCGTGCGAAGTTCATGACTCATGTTGGCGAGAAATTCATCCTTGAGTCGGGTTGCACGCATTAGTTGATCATTAGTTTGTCGTAGTTTCTCCTCTGCATGTTTGCGATCGCTAATGTCTTGATAGGTTCCCAATACGCCAATTATTTCGCCTTGGAGATCTCTCAAGGGCAATTTGTTCGTCTCTAACCAGATCGTCTGTCCATCTGGGCGATGTTGGGTTTCGATAATGCCCAGTTTGGTGCTACCACTGGCGATCACTGAGGCATCGTCCTTACGATAAAGATCCGCTTCCGTCTCTGCCCAAGGCATCTCGTAGTCTGTTTTGCCAATAACTGCCGTAGAATCTGCGACTCCAGCCGATATCGCAAATTTTTGATTGCAACCTAAATAAGCCAATTCGCGATCTTTCCAAAATACAAATAGTGGGAAAGTATCTAATACTGTTTTGAGAAATTGTTCTCGCTCTTGCAGTTCTTTGGTACGCTGTTGCACCCGCATTTCTAAATCTTGGTTCCAGCGCTGGAGTCTGTCATTAGCTGTTTTGCGCTGCAATTCGGCAGAGGCTCTTGCCGCAAATACCTGCAAAATGGAGATTGATTCAGCACGCTTATGTTCTGATATGGGTTTGGTATCTAAAATACAAAGGTTGCCAATCCCATTACCATGTTCATCTCTGAGAGATATACCTAAATAGCTTTCAGCATTCATCATCACAAGGTCAAAGTCCTCTGGGAAAAGGGCTTGAACGCATTGCTCACAATGATATTCCCCTTCTTGCAAAGAAATTTCGCAGGGAGTACGTGCTGGTATATAGGAAATTGCAGGCTGTAAGCTTCCATTTGCCCAAAATCCTAAGGTCTGGAGATGATCTTCGACGAGTTCCGTAATTATTGCATAGCTGATATCTAAGGCTTCGGCAATGTGACGTACTAGAGCAGGGAAAAAGTCTTCCCCAGTAACGGCAGCAGTTCCAGTGATAATTTTTTGGAGAGTTAACTCCGCTCTTTTACGATCGCTAATATCTGTAATCGTCCCCACATAGCCGATGATTTCGCCGTGGATATTGCGCTCCGCTAAAGCTTGCGAAAACACCCAAGTCGTCACCCCATCTGGGCGCAAAAAACGACACTCAAGCTTAAATGGACGATTGGCTTGCACAGCTTCATACCATGCGGCAGCAACCATCTCGCGATCGTCAGGATGCAAGGCTCTTGCCCAGTTACCGCCGGCAACTTCTTCGGCATTGAGTCCTGCAATTTGACACCAGCGATCGTTAACGTAAATACAGTCCCCGATCTGATCTGTGCGAAAAATTCCCACAGGCGCTGCTTCGGCTAAGGATGCAAAAATCTGCTGACTTTCACGTAAGGAAGTTTCGATTTTTTTGATTTCATCAATGCTAATCCCAACTCCTAAAACCCCGATCGCATCTGAGTTGGGTAGACGAATTGGACGCTTTTGCCATTGCTGCCATTGCTCACCAATATGTTCTCGATAAGCTTTTTCTTCGGAGAGAAATAGGTTCTGTTGAGTTTCAATCACTAGCCGATTCTCGCGAAGATAGCGATCCGATTCTTCAGAGCTGATGTGCAGTTCTGCATCGGTTTTGCCTAAGATTTCCTCAACAGTCGTGTTATTAAATTCGGCTACGGCTTTATTAGCTAGGACAAAACGCCCTTCCCAGTCTTTGATAAAAATAAAGTTGGGATTGCTATCAATGACTAAACGGAAGAATTCCTGCTGTTTTTGGAGGAGATCGTGACTCTCTCGCAGTGATGCCTCCATTTTTAAGCGCTCTTGATTTTCCTGCAGCAAATTAGCGATCGCTTTCTCTAGTTGACTTGTCCGTTTCCAAACAGTTTCCTCTAAATTCTCTTGAGAATTTCTTAAATCGATTTCAATTTGCTTCAAAGGGGTAATATCACGAATTAACCCAACTCTATTGAAGCAAGACTGCTCTTGGACACAAGATTCCGAGATTAAGGCGAAAAAAGATGTGCCATCGTTGCGATACATCTCAATTTGACCTTCTATCGTGTTACCAGATATAGGACAGGTATCAAAAGAATTCAGCCATCTCTCCAGTTGCGGTTGTGCTAATACGCTAACTGGTTGACCGATCGCCTCTTGAGCAGAAATATTGCTGAGTTTCGCAAGGCTATCGTTGATAAATTGTAAAAGACCCGATTCATCAATAATGTAGATTCCATCTTCAATGCTCTGCATTGCTCGATTAAGCAGATTTAGCCGCCGCTCGATTTGATGGCGATTCAGAGTTTTCTCTATGGAGATGGGTAAAATCTTGAGATAGTTATGCTCAGAATCTTTAATTAGATAGTCAGATGCCCCTTGATTCATGAGCTTTATGGCAGTTTCCTCATCACCTCTACCTGTCAAGATGATAAAGGGGCAATGTTGGGATTGGAGCGTGGGAAAAATTTCAGAAGAATAACCATCTCGCAATAAATAGTCTAAAACTACAATCTGAAATTTTTGACTTTCGAGAATCGCTAAAGCTTCGGCAACTGAGCCAACCAGCGTATATTCATAGGGTAATTGAGATTGCTTCACATATCTAGTGAAGGCAATGCAATCAAGACGGTCATCCTCTACATATAAAATCCTGATTTTGGATGAATTACTGACCGATAAGTTAGCTCTCATAAATCCCATGTGGATGAAGAAAAGAGGATGTATTTAAAGGGCATATGCTGAATAAATTTCTTCGGTTTATTCGCTCAACTCTTTACTCAACATAGATATAGCACTTTGCACTCCAAAATGCACATGATCAACATGGGAGTAATTTAAGAATTACTGCTAACTGTACAGATAGATTCTCAGTGGACTGTATCTTATTTGCATATTGAACATATTGTCACACAAGTATTCCTTTGGGAGATTGCGTCACAAAATTTATGTTGTAGATGTTTTAGAGCAATATTTAAGAGATAGCTAGGACAAATCAAAACCCAAATAAGTGAAGGCGGCACTTCGTGCCGCCTTCACTTATTTGGGTTTTATGTTCTAGGCAAAACTTACATTGCTATATGAGAGATTGATGACGCAAATTACTTCTCAAACATATGTTCAACGAAAATGCAAAACGAGAAAAATCGCTCTGCGATTTTTCTCGTTTTGCGCCATTTGTGAGGTGCGATCGCATTCACGGTTCTCGAATAGACTGCTAAATCAAAATATGCGGCACGAAGCGACGCATATTTTGACTATAAATGCTGTTGAATTGTGGTGGCGAGTTGCTTGAGTTTGATGGGTTTGCTCATATAGTCAGTTGCACCTGCTTCTAGACATTTTTCGCGATCGCCTGCCATCGCTAGAGCAGTCAGGGCAATAATCGGTAAGTCCAGTAGATTCTTGCTACGGATTAGTTTGATGGCTTCGATGCCGTCCATACTGGGCATTTGGATATCCATCAAAACTAAATCTGGCTCCTCTGAGAGCACCAAATCAACCGCCTCTCTACCATCCTTTGCAATAATCAGCCGATAGCCCTTTGCTTGCAGGTACGCAGAAATAGTAACGATATTTGCTTCGTTATCTTCTGCTAATAAAATTAGTGGCGGGGCAATGGTATCGTCGTTATTATCAGTGATGGACATAGGTTCTACGGGTTCTGGGGATGATTGGGTAAGGTTGGAAGGTAGAGTGTCAGCGAGATAGGGAAGTGAAATCATAAAACGACTGCCCACCCCGAATTCGCTAGATGCGTTAACATAACCGCCATGCAGCTCGACAATACGTTTGACTAGAGCTAAACCTAAGCCAGTACCTTCATATTGGCGGTTAAGAGCGCTATCAACTTGGATAAAGGGCTGAAATAATTTTTTCAGATTTTCAGGTGTAATGCCTATGCCCGTATCAGTTATTGTAAATGTTACCCAATATTTGACATTACCATGACTACTATCATTGATATTGGCATCAATATTGTTACTAGGATTGGATTCTAGATTTACATCTAAGCTGATACGTCCCCCCGATGGAGTAAATTTTACAGCATTGTTGAGGAGATTAATTAAGACTTGGCGAATACGACGCTCGTCGATAATTAGATCTGGCAGTTGAGAACCAATATTTAGAGTCAGTTGTAATTGCTTTTGGAGTGCTTGTTGGTTGATAAAAACTACGCTAGCTTGACAGAGTTGACGAATATTGGTTGATGTAACTTCTAAGGTCACTTCGCCCGATTCGATTTTAGCGAGATCGAGAATGTCATTGATAAGTTCTAATAAATGGTTGCCGCTCTTTTCAATTGTTTGTAAGACATTTTTTTGTTGATCGTTGAGACTGCCAAATACTTCCTCACATAGACCTTCGGTGATACCTAAAATCGCATTGAGAGGGGTACGCAACTCATGGCTCATATTGGCGAGGAATTCGTCTTTGAGTCGGGTCGCACGGGCTAGTTCTTCGTTGGAGAGGGCTAATTGTTGATTGGTGCGCGTTAGTTGCTGTTGAGCTTTTTGCCGATCGCTTAATTCGCGTTGGACTTGCTCAAATAGGCTTGCTTGCTGGATGGCGATCGCTAATTGGTTGGCGATTTGTTGGAGTACTTGTGCTTCTGCATCCTGCCATACCCTTTTTTCTTGGCAAGCATGGACAACTAAAACCCCCCAAAGTTTATTGCCTTGGGAAGCATCAACCCAGCGATGATTTTCGCGATCATGTAGCTCCTGTAGGATGGGGGCGACGATTTTCGACTGGATCTGACCTTCGCGGGAATAGTCCACTAAGCAATCTGTCCAGATATCATTCATCACATCAGGGACAATGCGGGGCTGACCTTGCCAGTAGCAATCGAGAATTTCTTGAGACCAAACTTCATCTTCCCAATGCTGATTTTTGAGGCTAGCAAATTCACTGGATACTCTTTCTTCCACAATTTGACTGCGACCATCGTGATAGAGGCGGAAGACAATTACGCGATCGCATTGCAAGACATCTTTGACCTGTTGGGTTACGGTTGCAAGGATTTCGTTGATATCGAGGGATTCGCGAATGCGTTGAGTAATTGCTCCTAAGGTACGTTGTTGGTTGAGTTGTTGAGCAATAGCGGCTTCAGCTTGCTGACGGATCTTTAGCTCTGTTTGGACTTGTTGATAGAGATTGGCTTGGTAGATCGCGATCGCTAATTGACTGGCAATTTGTTCTAATAGGTCAACTTCTAATGCAGTCCATTCATGGGGCTTGCTATTGTCATACATCGCAAATAGTCCCCACAGCCTATCACCCACAAAAATAGGAGTGATTACATAGGCTCTGGCTTGAAATTGCTTTAGCAGGTCAATATGGCATGGTTGTAAGCCAGCTTGATAAATATCATTCACCGTCATAGTTTCATGGTGACGGAAGCGACCACCTTGGGTTTCTTGGAGATAGGTATCTTCCCAAATCTTGTTAACATCATCCCCTACTAGTTCTATCCAACCATTGGCTCTAGATTCGATAATAAATTCACCACTCCAATCGGACTGAAAACGATAAATGGCAACACGATCTACTTCTAATAGCTGTCTTACTTCATTTACGGCTGTATGGAGAATGTCCTCAGTATTCAGGGACTGACGAATGGCATTAGTGATATTAAAGAGTAATTGTTTTTTCTTTGCTTGCAGTTGAAGTTGTTCTTCTATTTGCTTGCGATCGCTAATATCTACGGCTAAACAGACACAACTACTATCTTTTTCAGATAGTAACGCCGCCGCAAGCAGAATATAGACTAAATGCCCATCTTTGTGATAGTAAGCTTTTTCAAAGGGATCGTTTACACGGTGTTTCTCTAAATTTGCGATGATCTCAAGATCCTGTTGGGCATATTCAGGTGGAGTCATGGTTGCCCAGTTGATTTGTTTTGCTTCTAGTTCCGCTCTGGTATAGCCAAGCATCTCCAAAAAACGATCATTAGCATCGGTAATGATACCGTCAAAGTCGGTAAACATCATGCCGACGATGTTAGACTCAAACACGCGACGGAAGCGGATTTCACTCTCGCGTAAAGCTTGTTCAATCTTTTTGCGATCGCGAATATCACGGAAAATTCCTTGAGCGATTGGCTTGCCATCAAATTCGATTACTGAAGCAGAAATATCAACGGGAATGACTTCTCCATTCTTACTCAGGAAATTGACATCAAATACCTGAGCGATCTCTTGCTTGGTGAATTGCTCAAAAGCCTTAATCAGATGTGGTAAATCCTCTGGAGGATGCAGTTGACTAAAGTGCATGGTGGCAAGCTCATCACGGCTATAGCCCAATAGCTCTTCTGCCTTGCTGTTGACCTCTAAGATATAACCTTGCGTATCAGCTAATATAATCGCATCACTGGCTCCATCCATGAGGATGCGATAGCGGGTTTCACGTTCTTGGGCTAATCGGTTGACTCGCTCCTCTAGCTCAGCATTGATACTTGCTAGTTCTAATTCCGCCACCTTTAGATTAGTGATGTCTATTACTGTTCCTTGCGCTCGGATAGGACTACCGTCATTGGCATACAGGGTTTCACATTGAGCCTGTACATATTTAACTCTGCCGTCGGGCATCAACAGACGATGGACGAGGTTGTAGGGAATGCGATCGCTTATGGATTTTGTATAGGTCTTATCCACTATTTCGCGATCATCAGGATGTATCCCATTGAGAACTACTTCATAGGATACAGTTTGCTGTGGAGCAACCTCAAAGATCCGAAAAACCTCATCCGACCAATACACAGTATTTTCAATTAAATTATGTTCCCAATTTCCGCAATGGGCAATGCGCTGAGCTTCTCTAAAGAGTTGAGTAGTGCGCTTGAGATCGTTTTCGGCTTGTTTGCGTTCAGTCACATCTAAGACGATTCCCACCCAACTAACTTGTTGATTCTCTAATCTTTCAATTTGGGCGTTAGCTTGTAACCATTTTATTTTTCCTGATGGGGTGATAATCCGCCATTCATGCTGAAAATTTTGCATATTAGCGCGACTTTGTTCGCCTGCTGCAATATAACCAGCTAAGTCATCAGGATGTATTTGGTTAAGGAGAAGACTAGAATCAGCCAAGGCTTCAGCAATATCAATTTCTAAGATTTCTGCTGCGGGGGGACTAATGTAAGTGAACTCCACAGCTCCATCAGGATTTTGCACTAAGGTATAGAGCATCCCCGGGACAGTTGTGGCAATTTTTTGTAAATGGGCTTCACTCTTGGCAAGTTTTAGCTCATTGATCTTGCGATCGCTGATGTCGCGGGCGAGTAATAGCACTTCATTTTCGTTATAGGGAACGACACGCACCTCTTCAATGTGAATATTATCTTCTGTCGAAAAATCCTGCTCATAGGTCTGCAATGACTGGGTTTGCAATGCTCGCTCTACAAACTCCATGCGTTGTTGTGCCGCTTCAGGTGAGAGAGTTTCTGATACATGAGTCCCCCGCATATCAGCTAAATTTCCCACAATGCGATGCCGATCAGGAATACTGGCGAACTCTAAATAGATACCTTCGCGATTAGCGCGCATAAATAAATCGGGTATCGCCTGAAGTAAAGCGCGTTGATGGGCTTCACTTGCCTTGAGTGCCTCTTCTGCTTGTTTGCGATCGCTAATATCCGCGATCATCCCCACCAAACCTATACCTTCGCCTTCGCCATTCATCAACCATTGATTACGATCTTCCACCCAAATGTAATGACCTGCTTGATGTCTAATCCGATATTGCCCCAAAAATGGTGTTTTGTTAGTAAAGGATGGCTCGACTAGTTGCTGAAAATGGGCTTGATCTTCGGGATGAATCAACGCTAGCCAATTATTAAAAGTATTGGGCATTGACGCAGGAGAATAACCCGTAATTAGTTCAGCATTTGCCCCCCAAACGATAGCATCATTCACATAATTATATTCATAGAGCATTTGACCACTTGCTCGTTCGGCGGCTTCGTAGCGATTGCGCCATGTGGTTAATTCCGCTAATTGATTCTGAACTTGTTGATAGGCGAGGGATTGCTGAGTAGCGATCGCTAAATGTACAGAAATATCCTGTAACAACTTTGCGTCATCACTCAGCCAATGCCGATAGTCATTACATTGATGGGCGATTAATAGTCCCCATAATTGACCCGATAAGTTAATCGGAACAACAAGATTTGCTTTAACTTGATATCTTTCTAGTTGTTCAATATGACAGGCGCTATAACCGACGGCATAGATGTTATTTACTAAGATGGATTGATTTTGGTTATATAAAGCGATCGGCCGATCATGAAAACAAAAGTCATTAATCTGATTACCTAACGAAGCACTTACACCATCCTCCACTGATTCCGCGAGAATGATGCCACTCCAGTCAGGCTGAAACTGATACACCAATACGCGATCGCACTTGATAAATTCGCGCACTTCAGCCACACAGATATCCAAAATCTCTTGGAGATTGAAGGAGTGGCGAATGTGATCGGCAATTTCGGCGACTAGTTTTTCCCTTGCAGCTTTGGTGACTAAGGTCTTGGTGCGAACTTCGACTTCTTGCTCTAACTCAGTATTGCGGTTTTCTAGTAGCGCCATTTTCTCCGCTTCGAGACGCAATACCTTACTTTCTAAAATCTCTGCTAAGTTATATAGCTCTAGAGGATTAAGAGCCTGCAACAAACTGCTCTGAGTAATAATTCCTAATAGCTCCCCTTGTTGCCCCGTGACCGCTAAGCGACGAATCAATTGCCTGTCCATCAACTCCTGCACCGACAATAGCGAATCATTGGGGGAGATCGCAAAAACTGGCGTACTCATCACCGCCTCTGCCGTGCAATTTGAGAGGTTTAAGCCCAATCCTTGAAACTGCACTAGATCCCTTTCTGTGACTAATCCCACGGGGCGTAGTAATTGATGCTCAGATGAATTTTGAGTGTGGGGACTAATTGGCTCGACGATGATGACACAACTGACATGATTTTTTGACAGCAGCTTGGCAATCTCTAGCATCGAACTCGTCGGGGCTGCACAAATTACCTCTTGGGTCATCACATCAGCAACGATGCGTAAACGCAAGAGATTGACGGGTTTAAAGATTTGGCGCAAACTTTCATGGGTAATTAGACCCACAACACAATTTTGATCATCGACGACAGGCAAATGGCGGACATGGTGATGCTGAAGTAAGTTGACTGTCTGGAGGATGTCTGTAAAGTTTTCCTCTTGTAGGGTGAAGACTGGAGATGCCATCACATCGCGGATGATCAGATGATCGAGGGAAATATATGTGGCACTGAGATGGACGATATCGCGTTCGGTCAGAATGCCTATTACCTGCCCATCTTCTACTACCAACACACAACTTGAGCGCAATTCTGCATGTTGCTCATCGATCGGATTAATGCCTGCATAGACATTACATTGCGATCGCTCGTTAGTCATTTGGGCGATCGCATCTGTGACCATCACATTAGGAGTAACTACTAATGGATTCCGCACAATTGCTAATTTCAACTCAGAGGGTGTGAGTGTTGTTACGTTCACAGATGCTTACCACCAGATGTTTAGCTATTTATAAAAAATTAGTTAAATTAGTTCAGTTAAATTTGTTTATGCGAATTGCGCTCAATCCCCATATATGCCTAGCTTTTGCCATATTTTAGAGCGTGTTTGAGAAGTTAACAAATAGAAATTTTTCGTCTAAAGTTAATACTTCCGCCCCCTAAATCCCCCAATTTTGGGGGACTTAAATCTGGTTCCCCCCAGAATTGGGGGGCTAGGGGGGCTAATTTAAAACTTCTCAAACACGCTCTTAGTAAATCTAGCCGTTCTATCCTCCAATATTGTCTAATATTGATTGACATACAAATTCATCTGTAAATCAATACATTGAAATAATTCTAAGTACACCGTAGCTTGCCAATGAGTAGTCATTTACAAACTAAAGTAGTTATTTCGCAGCAAAGTTTTTGAAGTTGAACTTAACTACAGATAAATTGCATATTGCGATCGCTATTACGAGTATTACTAGTAACAAAGACGTGACTAGCATTTATTTTCCTATTCCCACCTATCTTTAATTTACCCTATCCTATACATACTAGATCCTCTGCAAAAAGATTGATTGCTTTGTGAGAAACCCATAGAAATTTTGAAGGCATGGCTTAGCCATGCCTTCAAAATTATTAAATAGTTAAGGAAGCACTGCCCTTCCCTAACTATTTATATGTTTATATGTAATACATCGTGGTGGCGATTTGGCGTTGGCGTTGGCGATCGCAGAGATCCTTCAATGTACAGCTATCTAAAACATGAGAAGCCGCCTTTTGAGCAGCCTCCCACGCTTCACGAATTACTGACAGAGACGCACTCTCTTGCCCTGATTTGCTATTGTTTTCCGTGATCGGATCGTAACCTTCGATGCCCTGAATAATTTCCAATAAGCTAATTTCCCAAGGCTCACGCGCTAAGATATATCCCCCTTTTGAGCCACGCTGACTTTTGACAAGTCCCTGACGCTTGAGTGTGGCAAGTAACTGCTCTAAATAGCGATCGGGAATATTTTGTTGGTTAGCGATTTGACGAATCTGGAGAGGCTGATCGATCGCAAAATGATTCGCTAGCTCCAGCATAGCCAAGATTGCATATTCACTCTTTAAAGAAAGTTCCACAACTGTCTATAACTCTTATTTTTGAAGGTGTTTTTTAAGGCTTATTTAAAATTTATGTGGTTGTAATCGATAACAAAAAATGTTAAGCGATCTTCAACTACTGCATTCTATGATACTACGGCATAACACTGTAAATTCTGGATTTAATTGCTATTTTGAAGCAAGGCACGACGCGCCTTGTTTCAAAATATAGCAATGTAAGAGATAGCTAGGACAAATCAAAACCCAAATAAGTGAAGGCGGCACTTCGTGCCGCCTTCACTTATTAAGCAAAACTTACATTGCTATAGTTCTAGGGACTTGCTATTAATTAAAGTACCTGTGGCTTCGACTCCGCTCAGCCAACGTTAGCTGAGCGAAGTCGAAGCTAGATCACTTTGGTGGGACATTTTTTATCCGCAAGAGCCTAACTATCTAGGGGTAAATGGCTGAATATAGCGACTATTAGCGCGGACAAAACAGACATCTTCGCTTCTTGTCCCACGGACTGGCATCCAAGGTCTTCCATTGCGATCAATCGGATTAATTAAAACTTCATCGGAGCCGCCGCGATAAACCTCTACCTCCAGCAATGAGCCTGACGCATAGGTACGCACTACGTCACTACTAAGACTTGCCGATCGCCTACAGTTTAGCCCATCAACCCTCACTAGCCAGAGCGATCCAGCCGATAGCTTAGAATCTCTACTAGCTGCCTGCACCATTGTTTCATTTCTAAAGTAGTTTCCTTGCAGGTCAGCTTGGGCTTGCGCTTGGACTGCGGCTGGCAAGACTCCAAGGAGCAGCATAGAATAGGTCAGAGATTTAAAAAAGTATTTGGAAAGAGTTTTCATATTAGGCGATCGCAGGATGAGCAGTGGGTTATATGGGTAGTTCTAAAAATGCGATGACAGTAGCTAATTTGACGCAGGCAATTACGCTTTTGTTGCGCGAAGAAATTGGCATTGTGCGCGTGACGGGGGAAATTTCAGGCTTCACGACGGCTGCTTCGGGACATCGCTATTTTACCCTTAAGGATGAGTCCGCTCAGATCGACTGTGTGATGTGGGCAAGCCGCAGTTTATCCTTTCGTCCTAAAAATGGAATGCAGGTCGTCGTACAAGGGCGATTAACGGTATATGCCCCACGGGGTCGCTATCAAATCGATTGCGATCGCATGACTGCCGCAGGTGAGGGTGATTTATATCTAGCCTTTGCCGCACTTAAGGAAGAATTAGCAGAACGTGGCTATTTTGATCCTGAACACAAACGCGATATTCCCAGCTTGCCCCTCAAAATTGGTGTCGTCACTTCCCCGACAGGAGCCGTAATTCAAGATATTCTCAGCACATTAAATAGGCGATCGCCCCATTGTCAGATTTATCTATGTCCTGCCACTGTCCAAGGCGAAACTGCTCCCGATGAAATTGCTGGGGCGATCGCCACTTTGCAAAATACCGATGCTGATGTTTTGATTGTGGGGCGTGGTGGTGGTTCCATCGAAGATCTCTGGGCATTTAATACTTTGCCTGTCGCTGAAGCTATTTATCATTCGCGCATTCCCATTATTTCCGCAGTGGGGCATGAAACGGATTTCACGATCGCTGATTTTGTCGCCGATTTACGAGCAGCAACACCGACGGCGGCGGCGGAAATTGTGTCTCAATGCGATCGCGATACGCTCTTGCAACAGCTTGACTTTTGGGAAAATAGCCTTACTCGTAGCGTGCAGCAAGAAATGCAAAATTATCGTCAAAGGTTAAATTCCCTCACTAATAGCTATGCTCTCCAAAACTTTAGTGATCGCCTCCATGATCGCGCTCAACAGTTAGACGAAGCCGAGCAATCAATGCAAAAGTCTTTAATCCGCCATCTCCGCCAATCCTCGACCAAACTCGATCGTATTACTGCCCATTTGCGATCGCTACATCCCCTATCTCCATTACATCGTGGTTTTGCGCTATTAAAAGTAGGCGATCGCTTACTGACTAATGATCAATCTCTCTCAGAATTTGCGGGGACATTTGCTAAAGTGGAAATCGTGAGAAGTTCTGAAATCGCCCAAGTTAGCATCGAGCAAGTAATCGAGAAAGCATATGACCGACCTGAATGATGTCAAAAAAAATCTAGAAGATCTCTCCTTTGAGGAACAAATGCAACGCCTCGAAGAAATCGTGGAAATTCTCGATGATGGGGAAGCGGCTCTCGATGAAATGTTAGCGCTCTATGAAGAAGGAATGCAGCGATCGCAGTATTGCCGTGAATATCTAGAAAAAGCCGAACAGAAAGTTACGTTGATTCAGAATTCCTAGCATTTTTGCAGAGATTGGCAATTCTTCAATCCAGTTAACCCATCATGCTCTGAGTCATTCATTTATATATAGATAATTCAAATAAAAACTACAGCTTCAACTTCGCTCAGCTAGCTTACACCGATGGCTGAGCGAAGTCGAAGCCCCTCTACAAGTTATTTAAAGCAACTATATATCCCACTCCAATATCCATCAAGTTGAGCAATACCACCAAATGTAATGACTTTCTCTAATGTCATAAAGTAAGCCCATGCTAAACCTAGAGAATTTCTCTCCAAATCAAAAACTTCTATCTCATATCGATTATATAAATTTTCAGAATCAGGGCGCGTACTTTGATAATCTTCTAACTCATCCAGAGATTCCAAAATACTGGTATCAGGGAATGAGAGTAAATAGCCCTTAACAGGAGAATGACCACTAATCATCGCAGGATATCCCATCGGCAGGGCAAATAATTCTCCATAGGCGATCGCCTGTTGCTGTGCGATCGCTTTACCTGCACAATATGCTGCATAGTTAGACTCATGGGGCTTGAGAGTTCCGTAGACAAAAACATTACAAAGAGCCGTATCTGAATTATTAGTCATAAATGTTTCACTAGGTAGGTAAGTATGGGCGGCGCTTTGCGCCGCCCATACTTACCACAATAAATCCTTAGTTCTTGTTGGTTGAGCGAAGCTGCAAGCTGTTTCTACTTTATGCTGATGCGATCGCCTCTACATCAAAGTTAGAATCTAGATCAGGGGTAGGGGACTTGCGGATAAAAAATGTCCCACCAAAGTTATCTAGCTTCGACTTCGCTCAGCTAACGTTGGCTGAGCGGAGTCGCAGCCACAGGTACTTTAATTAATGGCAAGTCCCTAGCTTTTCCGACTTAGGCGAGAAAAGCTACCTCTGATTGAAAAGCGCTATAACATAGAATGTAATCGCCGCCCAGAAGATTAGCAATAGGAACCAGCCTCGATGAGTAATGACAAAGATAGTTTTAAGGACAAATTTGCCTTTAAAGTCGAAGGCTTGGAATCTCTAGTGGATGATGTCAAACAGTTGCTCAATCTTGATCAACTCATCGATCTGGCGCAAAAGTTAGATGAAAAGCAAAAAGCAGGCGAAATTCATACTGAGGTCAATGTCACCTCGCGCCCCCTATCCAGCATTCCCCGACGCGGTAATATTCCCCGATCGCGTGTAACCACTGTATCAGGAGGCGAGCGCGAAGTCACATCTCCTGATGTCGTCAAACCTGAACCACCTCAAGATATTGCTACCAAAAATAAGCCCCAAGCGATCGCTGAATTAGTGGGCGGCTTAGGTGATACCTTAGCGCAGTTACGAGATTTAGTAGAAATTCCTCTCAAGCGCCCTGATGTACTCGCTAAGTTAGGACTAGAACCACCCAAAGGCGTGCTACTAGTTGGCCCCCCCGGTACAGGTAAAACCCTCACAGCGCGATCGCTAGCAAATGTTTTGGGCGTAAATTACATTGCGATCGTTGGTCCTGAGATTATTAGTAAATACTATGGTGAAGCCGAAACTCGCTTGAGACAGGTTTTCGAGAAGGCATCGAAATCTGCTCCCTGTTTGATCTTTATCGATGAAATTGATGCCCTCGTTCCCAATCGGTCTAATGTGGAAGGAGAGGTTGAAAAAAGACTGGTCGCACAGTTACTCGGCTTAATGGATGGATTTGCGGAAACTAAGGGAGTGATCGTCTTAGCCGCAACTAATCGCCCCGATGCGATCGATCCTGCCTTACGTCGTCCAGGGCGCTTTGATCGCGAGATTATATTCCCCATCCCCGATCGCAAAGCTCGTCGCGAAATTCTAGAAATCCATACGCGATCAATGCCTGTGACTAGTGATGTGGATTTAGATGATATTGCCGATCGCGCCTATGGTTATGTGGGAGCCGATATTAAGGGGCTATGTCAAGTTGCCGCGACTAATGCACTGCGGCGACAGGTCGCAAGTGTGGCGGATATTCCTGAGAATCTAGATGTGAATCGCGAAGATTTTGAAGTTGCACTCAAGCAAGTCCAACCTGCCGTCTTGCGATCGCTCCAGATTCAAGTTCCTAAAGTCCTATGGGCAGAGATTGGTGGACTCGCCAAGGTGAAACAGACTCTCCAAGAAGCGGTGGCGGGAGCCTTGGTCGATCCTGCCCTCTATGCCCATACTCGTGCCAAGGCTCCACGCGGTGTGCTGCTTTATGGTCCTCCCGGCACAGGCAAGACGCTGCTCGCAAAGGCGATCGCTACCCAAGCCCAAGCGAACTTCATTTCCGTTGCAGGTTCTGAGTTACTCACTAAATGGGTGGGAGCATCCGAACAATCGATCCGCCAACTATTCGCGCAAGCAAGACAGGCTTCTCCCTGTGTGATTTTTATTGATGAGATCGATACCCTTGCCCCTGCGCGAGGTAGCTATCAAGGCGATAGTGGTGTGAGCGATCGTGTCATCGGTCAATTACTCACAGAACTCGATGGCTTGCAATCAGCAGAGGGACTACTCGTAATAGGGGCAACTAATCGCCGTGATTTCATTGATCCTGCATTACTGCGATCGGGGCGCATTGAACTGCATATGATGGTGGATTTACCTGACACCGATAGTCGTCGGTCGATTTTGGAAGTGCATAATCGCGATCGCCCCCTTGACGCTCATTTAGATTTAGGAATCTGGGCAGAACGCACAGAAAATTGGAATGGAGCTGATCTTGCCTTCTTAAGTAACCGTGCTGCGATTTTTGCGATTCGTCGTCATCAGTGTGATGCTTCCAATCTAGTCGAAAATTTACGGATTACGAATGTAGATTTTGAACAAGCTTTTACAGAACTTCTCGAACAACGTAATTAACAGAACTAATTCTCAAAGGGCGCATTGCGCCCTTTGAGAATTAGCATCACTTCGAGGTAAACTTGCAAATTTTATAAGACCAAAAGTAAAAGCCTTGCTATGCAAGGCTTTTACTTTTGGTCTTTGAGAGAGGGGTTGCGTCGCAAACCCTCTCTCAAAGACCGTTTTAAATTATCCCGAACTCGATTAAGCATTAATATTCAAATACCCAAATTGCCCAGCCTTTTTTGATGCTTGTAATCACATAAGCAGCCGAGAGACGATTAGTTATTTTTTCTACTTCATTCCAGTCAAAGCTGGTACGAAATAGGCTGTAAGTAAAACCGTTATAGCTAATCGCGGCAACAGGCTTATCAAAATCATCTACCTTAATGTGCTTATATTTAATTTCAGCAGGCAAAATTACAAAGTTTGACTTTTTCCCCCCTAATCTAAATAGTTCACTTTCTTCTAAGCGATCGTTTTGTTGATTATTCATAAATATTTACCTAATGAGATGACGAAAGATAATCGAAGTTTGGGATTAGGATGAATGCCATGCAGCGCCCCACCTATCAATACATGCTGCATCTCTATCCAGTTTAATATAACTTAACATCAGTTCGATGAAAGCGCAAAATTGTAAAAAGCACAAAGTGCTTTTTACAATTTTGCGCCATTTGCATTAACTTAGCATCAGTTCAGGCTAAGCTGGCAACAATAACTTTTTGAGAGAAGAGTTGCGTAGCAACTCTTCTCTCAAAAAGTTATTGTTGCGTCTAAATCACATTCTGCAATTCAGCCATAGTTTTCTGAACATCGATCGCGATTTGCAAGGTAGTATCAAAAATTCGCCCATATTCCTGAGCCTGTGCTCCCATCTGCATTGATTCAAACGCAGTTAAATCAATATCAAAGTGGTCGGGATGAAAATCAGGATGTTCTCGTAATATCCGTTCAGTTTTCAAAGCTCTGACTATATCATTCCGCGTCATGCGTAAAGCTGCGATCGCGGATTCACGCGACTCTAGCTTAATGGTATTGCCAGCCTCCTGCAATTGGTCAAACACATCAATATCCCGCACCGCCTTATTGCATTTATCCACTTCTGCAAATAGACGCATCACAACTCGCGGAATTTGCCATGTCGATTGTTTTGACTCTTTCCACCTCTGATCAATCCACTTAATTAAAAACCAAGCCAAAACTCCACTAGCGATCGCTAAAATCAAACAAAGGCAAATCAACCCTAAGGGTGCACTCATGAGGACATATAGGGAGTAAATCGCCGAGGCTAAGGCAATCCCAAAGCAGACAACCGTAACTTCCGCAAATTCAATTGCTACACCCAAGGCTCCTAATAATAGGCTAATCAGAAAGATGGTTCCTGCTAACCGTAATGCAGGCAAAAAAATACTCGCAAATAAGGCAAAAGCGATCGCGCCAACCCCAAAGGCGATCGCCCGATGGATCATGATCTGTCGCGGAGTCAACTGATGTGATTGCAAAATCTTTTGGCGATCAAAACCAGTCAATTCCAAAAGTTCTGCTTCAGAAATTAATAACCGCTCCAGATCAGCTCTCATAAATTTAGCTATTTATCATTGTGATGGTAATGCAAAAAGTGATTTAGAAATAATCCAATTTTTTGTGGTGCGGCTTTTTGCAATACCACAAAAAATTGGTTACTTTATGTTCTTTGTTGCATTACCCAAATTTGCAAATTTCCAAGGTGTGACTCTAGCCTAATAGCTGAATATCACTAAAGATGATTTCATAGTTCTTGGTTTTGCCTTGCTCATTGGATTGAACAACCTGCTTGGTCATCACATAGTAATTGCCCACCTTTTCGTAGATATCTTCAAAGCGAGCTTGACGGACGATTTCATCATTCATAGGATTACGGAAAACCGCAGTATAGAGTGAAGAAATGTAGCCTTCACCCGTATCTAAATGACCAAGGTGATTAATCACAAAGCCAATTCTACCCATCACGCGACTTACCATCGAGATCTCATTACCACGTACCTTGTAATTCGATCCCATCGAGTCACCAGTTACCAAAATTTCCACAGCCCCTGAATCATCGGTTTCACCAAAGGCAAAGCTGGACTTACCATGAGCTTCTTCAAAGGTTTTACGTTTGCGATGGGTGACGACATCCCGCAGTTGGTTGTAGAGCCATTCTTGACCTTCATCAACGGATACGGTCTTTTCTTCGCCACTAGGAGTGCGGCTGGTACGTTCAACCAATTGTGGCTCATCCATACTCACTTCCACAGTTAAATCGCCATTGATGCGGGCTTTACCAGTGCGAGCCACGCCATCGATCGCTACCGATACATTAGCGGTCAGTCCTGGGAAGTTACTATCCCATGTATATCGATTTTCATAAGCTGCCTGAAATAAATCGCGAGCCTTAGTATCGAATTTAGTATCTGATGCTGTTGTAACCATTTTTTGTTAAAAGTGTTGAAGTTTCTTATATCTTACCCACATAGTTCATATAGCGGTTATCAAATAAGTATTGACTTATTTGATAACCACAAATCAATCCTAGTCAAAGCTTTGAGTTTTTATTTTGACTTAAGGGACTTGCGGATAAAAAATGTCCCACCAAAGTGATCTAGCTTCGACTTCGCTCAGCTAACGTTGGCTGAGCGAAGTCGAAGCCACAGGTACTTTAATTATTAGCAAGTCCCTAAGTAACTAGTGTTACGTGGAAGGCTGTAAAGCCCTCACCCCTAGACCCTCTCCCGCAGGAGAGGGAATAAGAAAGTAATATACAAATCGCTCTTTAGGTTTCGATAAATTTCCAAAGAATGGCTTTTCCATTCTTTGGAATAACTTCTATCTAATTTCCGGGGGTGGGTTTAAGTGTGAATAGGAAGTCTAAACGGGTGGTTTTAGAGTCCACATTAGTGGAAGTCACCGCAATACCGTTAATCGCATCAAGAACTGCCCGAACTTCGGTAAAGTTAGGATTGGACTTGACTTCGGGAGGTAATAGTCGATCAGCGAGGGTTAGAGCTGTGGTCATATTCAAATAGAAATAACCACCGTTGGATTTGGGAAGCCCAGTTGTGAGGATTTGGAAAGGACTGCTTGCGGGTAAGCTATTCGCAGGCTTTGGTACAAAGGTATCGGCGAGATCACCCATTGACCAGAAGACAAAATTGTTATCTAAAGTGCCACGGGTTGCGACATTAGTATTGGCGATCGCCCAAGTGACTACAGATTTATCGCCAATTTGTTTTTGCTTTAACTCAACACCTTTGGGTAATAGTCCACTCGAAGACTGAGCCGCTTTATCAATTTTGTCGAGAGCAGTTTGGGCAGCATTCTGATCGCTAGCTTGAGCGATCGCTACAAAACCAAACCCGGGGCTAACGAGGATACCTTGATTATTGGGAATTGCCGCGATCGCAAACTCACCATTCATCCATTTGAGAATATCTTGATCAAGATCTAGCTTCGTTGCATCTTTAACCCCTTTACGAATCTGATCAATCAGTTGGGATGAACTAGCATTTCCCTTCGCTTGAGCAACTAGCGACTGCCAAGATTGATAGAGGTTTACACCTGAAACTAATAGAAAAGTTTCCTGTGGCAAGAGATTGAGAACTTTCGCTTCGTTATTAACTAATGGATTGGAATTGTCATTCTTGAGATAAGTATTAATCTCAAAGCGTAAACCTTCCTTTTGTGTACCACCAGTGAGGGTCATCGCATCCAGTTCTCGTCGAGACTGAGTGATAGCGGATTCATTCAAATTCAGCTTTGCTTGAGAACCAATAAATTCGAGAGCTACTTGTCCATCGAGATAAACCTGTAGCAATGGTTCAGCAATTTTAGTCTGATTCGCTGAGCCGTAGATTTTGGCAAAGATGGGTTTCTTGGCGAGGGAAGGATTGCTACCTTTGTAAGTATCGATCGCCTGTTGAATTAAGTTAGGACTTGTGGCGATCGCTACATATTGCCCGCCAATATCTGCTGTGACCACACTGTTGTTGGGATCACGGGTTGGGGACTCATAATAGGTGACATCTTTGTACTGCTTGGGGCTAAATCTTGCCCCTTGTTGGGTCAAAGCTTCACGATATTTTGATAAAAAGGCTTCGGACTTACTGCGATCGCGAGTTGGGGCAATCACCAAGGTTGCCGCAGGTGCTTGGGGCTGGGCAGCATTGGGAACGAGTGCAGTCATAATATAGCCTTCTAGCCAAGGCTGAACATCACGGCTATATTCAGTCTTACTTTGCACTAATAAAGAATTTAGCGGTGACTTGGTAATTCCTTCACCCAGTAGCTTTTGGGAAGCTGGTGTACCAAACTGAGCCAACTTATTCCAAGGCTCAGATTTGGTGTTAAATGCCATAACCACCTGTGCTTCTTGGGGGATCACTGCCGCCGCTCCTAAAATCCCTTTCGTTGCTTGCGATCGCTGAGCAAAATAGAAATAGGCTCCCCCTGCTCCTGCGGCAACTACAGCAGCTCCGATGCCTATATACATCAGCGTCGATTGTTTTTTTTGTGCAGATTTGTTGATTCTAGATGACTTCGACATTGGTATGGAATAAACCTAAAAGTTGCAAGACATTAAAATAGAAGAGCGCCAAGTCTCCATCAAGATACTACAGAATTGGGTACAGGCGATCTAAATATCGACTTGTTGTAGTATTGCAGCTTTTATTTGACTTAAGTAGCTCAGCATCGTTATCAACTAACCCATATATTGTTATACCGCTCGCATAGTGGGCGGTATAACAATATGCAGATTTAAACAAATAAAAGCTCAAAAATCTGACTGAGATAGATTTTTGTTTGTATAACCATGCAATTTTAAACGCAAAAGATGAGTGGCGGTGCAGGGACTTGCGATTAATTAAAGTACCTAAGGCTTCGACTTCGCTCAGCCAACGTTGGCTGAGCGAAGTCGAAGCCTTACAAACTCGGTGGTACCTTTTTTCTCGTCAAGCCCCTAAATGGTTTGAGGAAGCGCACCCCTTTGGGGTGCGCTTCCTCAAACCATTTAGGATTGCTATATATAACCTTGAAGTAGTACAGAGGAATTTTTGAAACCATAGCTTCGGTGCACTTTCAAAAATTTCTCTGAATTTTTAATTCAATGCAATGTCCTATAGACCAGAATTTATACATTAAAAAACTGTTATAGCCTTTAAGGTAAAGCCTTAGCCTTCTAATTTCGTAGTTTATTGTTATATGCTTTATGTTGATTTTGATATTGAGGAATTAATTCACCAACAATTAATTTTTTGCTCAGTTAGTAAAAATTTTGCGATCGCCTGATTTCATAATTTTTAAAATTAAAAGTCAACTTTTCGATCCTTCTCACTAGAAAAATTAATTTCTAAGACGCATGGATGGCAAATGGATACAGATAACCTAGCTGTTTATAGCCTTGTTGAGCAATTACGTGGCTATGGACGAAAACAATTTACTGGCAAACTAGAACTTCACAGTGTCAAAGAATATAAATGGAGTATTTACTATTGCCATGGCAGATTGGTATGGGCTTCTGGGGGTGTCCATAACCATCGACGTTGGCGGCGGTTAATGGGGCAATATAAATTACAAATCGACTTTAACAAAATCTCTCTGCGTACTGCTGAGGAAATTAGACTATGGGACTACCATGTGCTGGTGATCCTCATGAAGCGGATGGTCTTATCTCGTGAGCAAATCTCGCCAATTATTGAAAGCTTCGTTCATGAGGTGCTATTCGATATCATCCAATGTGCGGCAAACGAAAGAATCACCTATTACTGTGATTTTGAAGATGAAATTACACCTGTGATTGCTTTAATCCATGCTGAACATGCCATTGAGCAGGCTCACGAAGATTGGATTACATGGCGTAAATTAGGCATTGCTGACTTTTCGCCAAATCTGTCGCCTTGGATTAAGCGTCCTGAACAACTTAAAGAAGAAGCATCAGAACTAACCTATAAAACTTTAATTACGATCCTTGATGGTCGGCGATCGCTACGAGAGTTATCGACATGGATGAAAAAGGATTTACTCACTCTCGTCCAGTCGCTCATGGTCTATTACCATCGAGGTCTGATTGGACTAGCCGAAGTTGCTGATATCCAAGCCCCTATTCCTGCGATCGCGCCCAATAGAGAGTCTAGCCCTGAATCTACACAACAGTTGCCAGAAAAAAGACAAGAGCAATCCATTTTGTCTCGTCCCCTCATTGCCTGTGTGGATGATAGCAATCAAGTATGCGCGACAATTGAGCAGATTGTTACAGGCTTTGGCTTTGGCTTCTTAGGAATTAAGGAATCAATCAAGGTCTTACCTCTACTGATTGAACATAAGCCTGAAATGATTATTTTGGACTTGATCATGCCCATTGTCGGTGGTTATGAACTTTGTGCCCAAATTCGCCGTATTCCAGAGTTTAAGGACACACCGATTTTAATCCTGACCAGTAATGATTCCCTCATTGATCGGATCAGATCCCATTTTGTTGGTGCTACAGCCTTTATCTCCAAGACATCAGGTAATGAAAAAATTGGTGAGCAGATCAAGAGATATCTACTGAATGCTAAATCTGAGCCTGAAGAGAAAGTCTTTATTGATGATTTACCCAGTTAAGGTTTTAGAGTTAGAGTGATTTGCGTTCAACCCTAAACCAAGATATACCTTAACAGGGAATAGACTTAACATTATCAAAAGACTGAAAGCGCAAAGTCAATAAAGAATCCAAAGCTGCTTTATGAGTAGTGCGGGAATTCTCAAGGCAAGAAGCAATAGCAAACTTGAAAGAATCAAAATCAGGGTAATAGACGGAGTAGAGACACTGTTTCTTCACAAATTTCCAAAGACGCTCAATCAAGTTTAAGTTTGGAGAGTAAGTAGTCAAATAAAGAAGCTCGATATTTAATGACTGAGCCAACTCAAAAACTAAAACACACTTTTGATAACGAGCATTATCCAAGACAAGAGTAATGGGTATAGTCAAACCCAAAGCCGCAAGTTTGTGGAGTAAGTCACAAACACTTTGAGCATTGATGTAAGAATCATTAGTCACAGTAATCAACTCATGAGTAACAGCATTAAGTGCACCGAGGACATTAAAACGCTGCCTTCCCGACCCAGATTTAAGAAACAAGCGTTCAAAACACCACAAAAAGCCTAAATAGGCTCCAAGGACAAAGTGAGCAGCATCAACAAAGAAAACGGCTCTTTGTCCAGATTTAGCTTCCTCTAAGCGCGGTTCTAGTTTTTTTTAAGAAATTCCTCTTGTGCTGCTGGGTCAGCCTTTGCAGGTATTAGCCCCACTCGACGACAACTCATTCCCATCGATTTCAGGAAATGACGCACCTGTTCTCGACTACGGACAATCCCTGTCAACTCAGTAATTTTTGCTGCTGCATGAGCCAGCGTTTTAGGTGGATGTTCTCGAAAATATATCTCTAAACTTTCTTGATGCTGTTTTAGTTCACTCTGGGGGCGATTAAAGGTCAGTTCTTTCAGTTTGCTTATCCCACCTTCTTTATAATCTCGTAAATAGTTCAACAGTGTCGGTTCACTGATTCTTAGCAGTTGTGTAATTTCCTTGTGCGCGTATTTCTGGCTTTTTAGGTATAGTGCTTCCATTTTTCTCTGCACTCGTGGATGCGGATGATGGAATCTTTCGTAATGCAGCGCATCTATTTCTTCCTTGGTAAATGTTATTCGGAGCATCTTGGAGAAAAGTTAACGTTTCTTCCATCTTTACTCTTATGAAAAATAAAGTCTACCCCCTGTCAAGGTATATTGTCATCTTTAGTCCTATCACCCTAGATAGCAACTGATATGCTGAATTTACTGTATCTCTTCCCCAAGGATAGTTCTAATAAAGAACCTTTATCCCTGTTGGCGCAGCAGTTGTTGAGACAACAGACTTTTTCTGCAAATCAGCCAAGTGCAATTGTGCAAGATTTTGAAGCAATGATTGAGTTTTTGCAACTGCACAAAGTTGAAGTGAGTGCAAATCAACATGCGATCGCTCCCAAATATCTTGCCGATCTTAACAGTCGTCTCAGTCACCCCATCACTATCGATTTTCAGCGTCCGAGCCAGAAGTCTTATCCCTATATCCATGGACTTTATTTGCTTTTGAGGGCTTCAGCGATCGCGCAGGTACAACTAGACAAAAAGAAGAATATATTACGCATTGATTCTCAAGTTTTAAACTCATGGCAGAGATTAAGCGCGATTGAGAAATATTTCAATCTACTTGCCACATGGATTTATTATGCCAGTGAAGACATCATGGAAGATACGAGACGAACTTTCCCTGAATGGTTCTATGTGTTTAATACTTGGGATCAGTTACAAAAAGAGGATTTAGACTTTACAGAGGGTACTAAAAACAACGAATGGTTGAGCCGCCTGAAGCTCCATAATCTTGCCTTATTAGATTTGTTTGGATTTGTAGAACTAGAAGATGCGGCTCCCTTATTAGGTAAAGGATGGAGGATAATCAAGGTCAAGGCTTTACCGTTTGGGAAGGTAATTATGGAATTGTTGAGTAAAACTAATTGGAAAAAGGGACTGATTGGTGAATCGGATAATGAGTTTTTAGAACTGTTAGCAGAAGAGACTAACCAAAACCTCAACTTAGATATTGTCATGCAGCAATCAACTCCCACCGAAATTTTGCAAGAGGAATTTCAAGCCCTCGATTTATTTCCTGAATGGGAGAATAATTTGCAGCTACCTGAGCCTGAAGCTCGCAATGGGATCTTCATCTTCAAAGTATCCCTCCAAATCCATATTCCAAAATCTAGGGATAAATTTTCTACCGAGACGATCTGGTGCAAGATTGCAATTCCTTCTCATCTCACACTCTATGATTTTAGTTCCGCAATTCTCGAATCCTTTGATTTTGATAACGATCATCTCCATCAATTTACCTACAAAGATCGTCAAGGCTTTCAAAAGAGTATTTATCATCCTTATACTCAACATGGTGAAGATGATGGCTTTACCGATGAGATTTTGCTGAGAGACTGGCAAATTAATATTGGCGATCGCATTACCTATGTGTTTGATTTTGGCGATTGGTGGTAAATTTAATGTGGTCTTAGAAAGTATTGAAGAACCTAATCCTAAGCTCAAACAGCCTAAGGTAATTGAGCAAAAAGGTAAAGCTCCAGCGCAATATTCTGATGATGATGACTACTAGTGGCTGATTGGTAAAGCAGGGGCAATTCATGATCTGCTTTGGCGACATATCTCTAGGCGATAAAGCACTATATCTACTAAATTAAAACCTTCCCAAAAAAATAGGCTCGGCAAATGTCCGCGTGGAGCTGTGATCGCAAAGATCAGATTTTCATATTTGCGCCAGATCTTTGGAGACAGGCCGAGATTGAGCCAGCGTGGTCTGCGCCACCCGACGCGATCGCTAAACTTCTCATAGATATTGGCAAATTCCCAATAGGTAGATTCTTCATAAATCAACCTGCCACCGATACTCTTCCAAATTTGTTTTTGAGTACTCCAGCCAAAGTGCTGATTACTAAACTCCATCCATGCTTGATCGATCGCCATCCAAACATCACAGGCAATATTATCAATATCATCGGCAGTAAGTTCAGCGATTTTATGTTTATTCGCTAGTGCCAAAATGATTTTATTTGTAAGGCGATCGCCTTCTTGCCATTGCCCTAAACTGAGTAATTCTTGAAGTTGTTTAATTTGGGTATAGGCTTGAGAATAACTTTGAATATAGGAACTAGCACGAGGAGTGATCGCATTAGTTGAAGATAGATTTAAAGATCGCAGATCTTGCAATACCTCATTCGCAGAACGATAACGATTGGCAATTGCTCTGGCTAAGAGGCGATCGAGAATATTTGCCAAATGACTAGAAATAGGAGCTTGTAGCTTTTCGCGCCAAATCCAGCGATCACTAACATCGTCATACAGATCAAAAGGCGAAATCCCCGTTAATAAATGAATACAAGTCACTCCCAAACTATAAAGATCACTTTGAGGCACAGCCTTACCTCTCGCTTGTTCTGGAGCCACATATTCCGCACTCCCGATTAGAGTCCCTGTGCGACTCGCAGTATCCATAGTAAAAGCTTTAGCCGCACCGAAATCGACTAGGACAAGGCTAGGCACTGGTAATTCGTAATTCGTAATTCGTAATTCGTAATTCGTAATTGAGTTTTTCCTAACAATATTGTCTGGCTTAATATCGCGATGGATGACTTGGCGATCATGGATAAATTGGAGAACGGGCAGAATATCTGCTAGGAGTTGATAAATCTTGGTTTCGCTAAAGATGCCTTGACTCTGCAACTCGTTATAGAGATTTTCGCCTTCGATGAGTTCTTGGACTAAATAGAGACATCCATCTTCTTCAAAATAGGCGATTAATTCGGGGATCTGCGGATGCGAACCAAGGGCTTTGAGTTGGGCAGCTTCACTTTCAAAAAGGGCGATCGCTTTTTCCATTAACTGTGGTTCTCGAAATTGCGGCAAAAATTGCTTGATCGCGCAGGGTTGCCCCAACCGTCCAAGATCAACTGCTCGAAAAGTCCGCCCCATTCCACCCTGCCCAATTAAAGCGATCGCCTCGTATAAACCCTTAAGTTGCAAATTTTTACCGCAATTCATGCAAAATCTGCATCCTTCAGGATTGTTCGGCTTCTGACAGCTAGGGTTGAGGCAGTAGGGCATATTTCCGACGGTAGATTTACATTTGTTTACAGAAAATGTAAAGTTTAGTTAATTAATATAAAGTTAGCACTCACTCAACTTCTGTAGGAAAGCAATTCATCATGGTATCTACACCAACCAAGACCCCAATTAGCGATAACGATACTTCCGAAGCAGTTACCCCAGTCGGTCTTAATGTAAATCCTACAGGGGCAGGCGTATTTGGTTTCAGTAACTTTGCCGAAACTTGGAACGGACGCATGGCAATGATTGGCTTAGTCGCTGGTTTTGCGAATGAGGTAATTACAGGTAAAGGTATTCTCGCCCAAGTCGGTATTACAGGCGGCATCAGCGTTTTGTTTGCCCTATTCTTTACTGGTTTCACCATTGCGACATTGCTAGGCTACTACGCAGTCAAAGCCACTAAAGACGCATAGTAGTTATAGCTAGCTATTGCTACTTTTACTGAAATATATAAACCCAAAGATGAACGGCAACGACTGATGCTGGTTTAATTCTTTGGGTTTCTGTATTTGTAAGGTATTTTCTCTAATCTCTCTACAAGTAAGGAAAAGTTATTATTTAGTCATTACTTTTATCGTTATCGTTATGGCTAATGAAATTCTTTACTCTATTGGGGAAACACCACTAAAGGATTTGATCAATGCAAAAGATGCAGACAAAAATAGCTCATACTTTTGTCCAGACTGCAAACAGCCCTTTATTCTCCGTAAAGGCTTAAAGAAACGACCACACTTTGCTCATAAGTCTATTAGTCCTAATTGCACACCAGAATCAGCTTTGCATTACGGGTTTAAGACTCTACTCCACAATAAAATTCAACATCACTTAGATCAAAATCTACCTTTAAATATTCATTGGAAATGTGCTATTTGCAATGATATACACAAAGGGAACCTATTGAAGAAAGCAACACAGGTTAGGCTAGAGCATGATTTAGGAATCTGCTGTCCTGATATTGCACTATTAGATAAAGACGGAAAAGTAATTGCCGTAATTGAGGTGATTGTAACTCACAAGCCTTCAGAATCAACGATTGAATACTACACCAAGAATAAGATTACTCCTGTTTTATACATTCTAAACTCCGATCAAGATGTAGATCGCCTAAATCATGACGATCTAAAACCCGACCGAGTTGACTTATGCACTACTCATCCAAAATGTCCAAAGTGTAATCACTATAAGCAGAAAAAGCAGTTGATTATTGTTGATGCATCATGTTGGAAATGTCACTCACCAATGAAAGTTGTGGCTGTGCAATCTAATATGCATATGGACTTGAATAGCTTATCTACTGATGAAATTCAAATTGCCAATGACAATGGATGCTTTTTGAAAAAGCAATACAGCAATATTGAAAAGGCTAGTTATGTTGCTAATACTTGTAAGAAATGTAATCGTTTTATCGGGGAACATTATCTTTTTAGTGATTATATTTCAGATCCTGATCTTGACCGTCAACTTATAGATATTGGGTTCAGTTGTCCTGATTGTGACACTAACCCAAAACTTCAAAAATCTTCTCCTGAATATACATCTGCTTCTAGTTTTGCAAATTCTATATTGAAGCGTATGGGAATGTAGACATGGCATTGGTCAGCTAATGTGTGATGGGTTCTGAAACGTCCATTTCATAACGATAAAAAAGACGCAAATACGTCGATCACGATTTAACTGACCAGTGCCGTAGACATAGATAACTTAAATCGTAATAGCTCAACGTAGGAAAATTGACAAAAAGGCAAAAGCTGATAAATTAAAGAAATGAAGGAACTACCCAACCTAAAAGAACTAACAGACGAGGCAAAAGAAGCCTTGATAGTCAAGCTATGGGAAGAACTACAAAAACTACAGAAACAGCTAGAAAAGAAACCAAAGAAGACCGCAAAGAACTCAAGTTTGCCCCCAGCCAAAGGATTTAAAGCAGAGATTAATAATCCAGAAGAAACAGAAGGCAAACGAGCAGGAAGCATAGGTAGAGACGGAGGAGGTCGTCAACTGAGTGAAAATCCAGACCAAACAATCAAAGCAACCGTGAAAAGTTGTACAGAATGCGGGAAAGAGATTAGCGAGTCAATACAAGTATTACTGGAAAGATACGACAAGATCGACATACCACCAATCAAGCCAATCGTGACCAGAATCGAAAGGTATGGATGCAAGTGTGAGCATTGCGGACAGGAACAAATCGCAGCAGTACCCGTAGGCTTTGAAGTAGGAAGTCCCTTTGGAGATCGAATCGCAGCCCTAGTGACAACGATGAGATACAGTCACGGGATAAGCTATGGAAGAATGCAGCAAATGCTGAGCGAAGTATTTGGGTTAAAAATATCGGAAGGAGCAATCTCCAACCTCTTAACAAGAGTAAAAGGACAACTAGAATCTGAAATATCAGGAATAATCCAAGCTCTGAGGACATCTCGATTAGTATGCAGTGATGAAACCAGTGCAAGGGTTAATGGCAAAAATCAATGGGAATGGGTATTCCAGAACGAGCAAGTATGTTTTCATATCATCCGACCTTCTAGAGGTGGAGATGTCATCACCGAAGTAATGGCAGAGCATCAACCAGAGGTATGGGTATCAGATTTATTTAGCGCCCAAAAGACGAATCCCGCGACAGCATGGCAAGTTTGTCTTGCCCATCAACTCAGAGATTGTCAGTATGGAATTGATGCAGGAGACCATATTTTCTCTGGCAGGATGAAAAAACTGCTGCTACGAGCTTTGGTGCTGCGAAGGCGATGGTCGGATTTAGCTGACTCTACCCGTTACCAATACCGATGTCGATTGTATCGAGACCTCGACAGTATGCTCGATTTGTTACCGACTCAAGAAGATGGACTTAGGTTACAGAAACGTTATCGAGAATTACGAGAAAACTTATTCCTGTTTTTAGATGACCACACCATCCCACCGACTAATAACTCTAGCGAACAGGCTTTGCGTTGGAGTGTCATTTTTAGAAAAGTTACGAATGGGTTTCGCTCTGATTGGGGGCGTGATTTATTTGCGGCTGTTCGCTCGATTGTCAATACTGGAAAAAGACAAGGCTTTTCTGCTTTTGAGTCCATTATCATCGCTTTGAACCCCGCCAAACCCTTGTTTGCTTTAGGTTGAGCTATTACCTTAAATCTAACAGAGTATTTGTGGAATCAGGCAAGAATCCTAAGATAGGAAAATAGCTGACTGTAAGCTGTGGCTTTTAATAAACTCTTGGGGCAGTAAATTTGAAATACTACTTTTTTATATGCGAATTTCTAAATTTGTGAGTATAATTTTGAAAACGATTATCATTTCTTGAGCTGCTTATGCTTGAAGTGCAAAACCTATCTGTGAAATATCGCGAAGTGACCGCACTATCGAATATTTCCTTTAGCCTCAGTTCTGGTTCATTAGTGGGGTTGATCGGGGCTAATGGCGCAGGCAAAAGCACCTTACTCAAAGCAATGCTGGAATTGATTCCTGCTCAAAGCGGTCAGATTTTTTATTACGAACGTCCTCTGAAGCAGCAACGTCACAAAGTTGCCTATCTGCCACAGCGATCGCAAATTGATTGGGACTATCCTGTGACCGTGTGGAATGTGGTGATGATGTCACGGACGATGCACAGTGGTTGGTTTGGTCGGACAAGTCGCCAATCTCAGGAAATTGTCAAAGCTGCCTTAGAACGAGTCGAGCTTTATGATTTACGCGATCGCCCAATTAAAAATCTTTCAGGTGGGCAGCAGCAACGGGTATTTTTAGCGCGAGCCTTGGCGCAACAGGCAGATATTTTGTTATTGGATGAGCCTTTAACTGCCGTTGATAAAAAGACCGAGGCGTTAATGTGGCAAATTTACAACGAGTTAAGACAAGAAGGCAAAACTTTACTGATTAGCTGTCATGAATGGGGCAATACCCTTGATCGCTACGATCAGTTGTTATTACTCAATCGTCATTTAGTCGCCAGTGGTACACCTCGACAGGTATTAACTCCAGAAAATATTCAGAGTGCCTATGGCGGTGCGATCGCACCTAGCACCCACGACGATCATTCTGAAGAACTATTATTTTGCTAAGTAGTTAGAGTTATCTGCTTTGCGTTGATCAAATAGCTCGACGAGGGCAATAGTGCCAGCAAAGAAAGTATAGATTCCGTATTGGATGGGTGGTTTTTGGGAAGCAGGTGCGTAAATATAGGCAATCACTGCTTCAATACAATGGATGGTGAGGGCAAATCGTCCAAATAGTGATATTGGAATAAGGATAGACATTTGAGGCTCAATTACTCCACCATAAATCTTCCATAACTCCAATCCAATCACGCTAGCAATGAGAAGCGTTGATGTCCATTTAATCGCGAAAAAAATTTGTTTTCTCATGCTGTTTTGATTGTCTACCTGTACTGTCGCAACTTGCTGTAAATGAAACTATACTAGAAATTTACCAAGTCTTACTCTCAAACCCTAAGTTATGCCACAAACTAAGATCTATGGAAATGCTGATTTCATTCAACAGCATCGAGAAGTTCTATCATCGACAATTCATTCCTGTGTTGTGGATGCCCTAAACTATCCACCCGAAAAGAGGTTTCAAAGATTCTTTCCATTACAAGCTGAAGACTTTGAATCTCCTAGCGATCGCAGTGAAAAATATATCATTATCGAAATCTTACTATTCTCAGGACGTTCTGTAGAAGCAAAAAAATCCCTATATCGCTTATTGTTTGAACGATTAAAAGAAAAGCTGGATATTGCCCCCATAGATATTGAGATAATCCTAATTGAGACAGCTAGCCATAATTGGGGGCTTCGGGGCATGGCAGGTGATGAACTAAACCTAAGTTACAAGGTCAATGTATAAATGAGTAGCGATATTAATTTTCGGTTAGCACAATTTATTGATGTCGATCCCCTGATGGAACTAGTACAGGAGTTCTATCAATTTGATCAAATTGCTTTTGATGACAATGTAGTTAAAGCTTTTATGGCTCTACTCAGCGATGAGAAGTTTGGATTGATTTGGCTAATTTGCGATCGCGATCGCCCAATTGGTTATGTAGCTCTAACTTTCTTTTTTAGTATGGAATATCATGGTCGCTGTGGACTTGTTGATGAGCTATATATACGCGAAGACTATCGTGGTAAAGGCATTGGCAAAAGTGTATTTGTTTTAATTGAGGATTATTTAAAAAGTCAGAATATGCGATCGTTATCTCTAGTTGTCGATCATTGGAATAGTCCTGCCGAAGCACTTTATACCAAGTTAGGCTTTCACCGAGAGAAGCGTCATTTAATGATTAAACACCTTACTTAAAAAAGTAAATATGGCAGCCCAAAAGGATAAGTGGTGGCGCTTTGCGCCACCACTTATCCTTTTTAACGTCAGTTCGGGTTAAGTTGGCAAATTTTAAAAGCCCAAAAGTAAAAGCCTTGCTAAGCAAGGCTTTTACTTTTGGGCTTTGAGAGAGGGTTTGCGTAGCAAACCCTCTCTCAAAGCCCGTTTCAAATTATCCCGAACTCGCGTTTTTTATCTTTTAAGAAGACATCCTCTTCTTAAAAGATAAAAAATACCCTTTCGGTCTAGTGAAAGGGTATTTGGATATTTTTGCGGAATTTTAATAAACGGGTAATAGCACGAAGATACAACCCATTAAGTCCTAACTATACCCAACTGCCCATAAAAATTGCAGTTCCATCAAATTTTCCAGTTTTTCTTCCTGAGAACATCCATGAGTGTAAAGATAAGTATAGATAATTCAAATAAGAACTACAGCTTCGACTTCGCTCAGCTAGCTTACACCGATGGCTGAGCGGAGTCGAAGCCCCTCTACAAATTATTTAAAACAACTATATCTAAACATAAGTAAACTTAAAACCCAAATTTCTGTTTCGCCCGCATAGCGGGCGAAACAGAAATTTGGGTTTGGTTTATAACTATGCTGAGCTACTTAGGTATTAAGATATCAGTTGCTATACAAGTCCTAAAGATGATGCCACCAAATGCCCACAGGCAAAGCCAGAAAATGCTACAGCATTTAAACCTTGACCGGGGAAAGTGCTATCGCCGACACAATATAAATCAGGAATCGAAGTTCGATTAAAAGGCATTCCCAATAGTCCTAAAGGTTTACCAGCAGGAATTGGTCCATAGGTTCCATCAGTACGACCGAGGAAGCGGCGGTGGCTGCGGGGTGTACCGACTTCTTGATAGTCGAGACAGTCTTCTAGTTTAGGGAAAATTGCTAGCAGGCGATCGCATAATTTTCTCGCTGCCTCATTTTTCTTCGCTTCATATTCCGAAGGCGATAAACCTTCCCATTCACTCATCCAGCTAGGCGTAAAGGTATGCACAATGTGATGACCTTCAGGAGCAAGAGAGCGATCGAGTAATGTGGGAATCGACACAAAAATCGTGCCTTGTTCTTTCTGCATATCGTTCCAATCTTCCAGCAAGATATGGTGACAAGCTGCATCATCGGGAATTGCGGAAGCTTCAACACCAAGATGCAAGCTCAAGAAACTGGGGGATTTTTGATAGCGCGATTGCCATCCCTTTTCACCACTTGGCAAAGGTTCATCCTTAAGCAAGTTCCCAAAGGTATCCCAACGTGTGGCATTAGAAACAACCTTCTTCGCATAGAGAGTTTCACCACTCGCCAGCTTTACACCGATCGCACCTTTACCCGACTTTGCTTTGGGTATAATCTGGGTCACCCTTGCCCCATAGCGAATCTCTCCACCCGCTTTGTCCAAACCTTCCGCCAATTTTTCAGCAATCTTGCCCACGCCACCGACGGGATAGTTAATGCCACCGTAATGGCGATCGCTAAACACCATCCCTGCATTAATCGCTGGTGTGCGATCGGCGGGAACCACTGACCAGCAGTAGCATTCCATATCGATGAATTGTAACAACTCAGGATCGAGAATATATTTCTTGGCGATATCCCCTGCATTTTGGGGCAAGTAAGCAGCTAAACCCAAACAAGCAAAAGGATTCTGGAAAAATACGCGCATCAAGTAGCGCCATTCTTCGAGGGACAGCAACTCGATCGCATTTAAGCAATTAAAAATCTTCCAACATTCATCGTAAAACTTGCGAATTCCCTCACGTTCATGGGGAAAGCGATCGCCTAATTCTTTAATAAACTGCTCATAATCACGATGCACCTCGATTTCCAGATTATTCGGCAAATGGTAATGGATCTGCACAGGATCGGGAATCGTCTCCATTTTCATATTCACCGCCGCCAGCGCACGGGTGAGGAGATTCGTCGTGCCGCGATCGCCAAAACCAAAGATCATCGATGCGCCCACATCAAAGCGGTAGCCATTGCGCTCAAAATAGCCGCCACTCCCCCCTGCAATCAAGTAGCGCTCTAGGACAATTACACTTGCCCCCTTCGCCGCCAATTGGGTCGCGGTGACTAATCCACCAATCCCTGAGCCAATTACAATTACATCCGCATCGAGTGTTTGCGCCATTACATTTCTTAATCAAAATCTCTACTTACTATACAGCGCTTCGCGCTGATCTAAAACCCTAAGAAATTTCGGAAAGGCTTACAAACTAAGCCTTTCCGAAATTTCTTAGGGTTTTAAAAACTCTGACACTATAGGCGTACAGCGCTAGCTACCTAGCTATTTAATTTGTTGAGGTGCGGCGAAGCCGCACCTCAACAAATCTGATTTCCTACAGCACTTCTCGATCAAACGAACCACAAGAAGATTTTTAAAAATTTTCTTAGTTTAGGGACTGCGCGTCCCTCATTAAGTTTTGCATATCAAGTTTCAAGAATCGATCGACGGCTTGATACATCCAATAGAGAGGCATTTTGGGATCGGCATTAGTCTTTTGAAATCCCAATGCTAGACTTAGTTCTGCATAACTGGGATGAATAATTAACGTATACATATCCCACAGGTTCGGGAAATCTTGCTGCATTTTCTTCATGGTTTGTTGGGCATCTAGCAGAAGTTCCATTTGGGCTGCTTGTCGATAGTCACTATCAATCACCCAACTTCTCACAAAAAGAGATCGACAAGTCTCATCTCCTGCCAAAGCCATTTGAAATGGATCGACATCCGCAACTTGACTCAGATGCAGACCTCGACTAGGCGGTTCAAAAAATTTAACTTCTGACTCGCGTTTGGTGGGATAGAACGCATAAAAACCAACAGGATTCTGATTGTCGCTGCGACGTAATACCCTTAAGCCTGCTGTGTATTGACTTGCCCAGTCACGCAGAATATTCGCAATGCGATAGGTGACTGCATCGTTATTACGATTGAGCCAGTTGTAATTATTCGCTAACAAATTTGCGATCGGAATTGCATCACTACGAGGATCAAAGGCATCGATCGCAAAGCTTATATGGAGATTCTTGGCATCACTTTTCAGTAAATCTGGCATTGCATGAAATTTCACTTGAGTGCAGTTGCCGTCAAATTGCTTTTGAATTAATCCTAAATCGACTAACTTATTCAGCATCATTCCCGCTGCGCGATCGCCCCCACGATCGCGATCGCTATAAAACACATCTGCGGCTTCGAGGCAACTGCACTCCACCCATCCCTGCGGAAAAGATAACTCTGTCAGTGGTGGTTTTGGAAGTTCCTTGCGAGATTGGCAATTTTTCAAAAATAAATAGAGCGCTAGTCGTACAAAACAATCGGCTCTGCGCCTTGTCATTCCTATGCGTCGTAGCAATAAGTCTACATAATGGTTTTGGAGTGTTCGGGGAAGCCATTGCTCAAGGGCTTCGGGACGAAATGCTGGTAGTCCTGACATATTGACGACTAATTAACTAATAGTTTTACCTTGTACCTGAGGAGCAAGGTAAAACTGATTACTAATATAACAAGCTTTGCAAAAAAACTTCGCCCTAGTTCGATCTACTTCTTTAAACTTCGTGGCGATCGTAGCTTCATCGATCAAGTCATTCTCATTACATAGGTACAAGCTGCATGATTAAACCATGAGTTCTCGGAGAAGCTAATGGTTTCCATCTATCAATGCAAATCAGCATTTCAAAATCTACTGCGTCCGCTAGTCCAAAAATTAGCAACGTGGCAAATTTCTCCCAACCAAGTGACGATCTCGGCGATTTTGTTGTCGGGGTTGACAGGGCTAGCACTTGTGCAAAGTACACAACTGTCGATACCTTTTTTGCCTACTACTCAATCAGTTTTATTATTTCTGCCGATCGCCTTATTAGTACGCATGGCTCTCAATGCGATCGATGGAATGCTTGCCCGTGAATATGAAAAGACTACTAAATTTGGATGCATTCTCAATGAGGTGGGAGATGTCTTGTCCGATGTTTTGCTTTACTTACCCTTTGCTCTAATTGCAGGCGTTTCTGCTCCCTTGATTGTCGGGATTGTGATTTTAGCGATTATCACTGAAATGGTGGGAGTCTTAGGCTATGAGATTGATCATAAACGTCACTACGAAGGACCAATGGGCAAAAGCGATCGCGCCTTAGTTTTTGGGTTAATTGGCTTGATATTAGGTTGGGGAATTGATCCTACTCAATGGCTAAACATCCTTTTGAGTGGCGTGATTTTTCTTCAGCTTTGGACAATTGGCAATAGCGTTCAAGGAATGCTTCAGGAGGTGGATTCATGGAAATAAACTTGGCAACTCCAGTACTTTATACCTTCGCAGGCATTTTTGGATTGCTCGCGATCGCCTCATTTACAGTCCTCGGCTTAGCATTCAGTCATCAGGAAAATGACTATAGCGAACTGAAAGCCCGCATCAAATCTTGGTGGATTATGGTGATGATTTTCAGTTTTGCCATATTACTGAAGCAACCCATTTCCATTGTCTTTTTTATGGTGCTCAGTTTTATTGCCCTCAGAGAATATCTCTCCCTTATTCCTACTCGTTTGAGCGATCGCCGAGTTTTACTTTGGGCTTATCTAGCGATCATACTCCAATATTTCTGGATTTACATTGGCTGGTATGGCATGTTTCTGATCTTCATTCCCATCTATATGTTCCTGTTCTTACCGATGCGAATGTTGCTCAATGGAGAAACTGAAGGATTTCTCAATGCGATCGGTACGCTCCATTGGGGACTGATGTTAAATGTCTACACCATCAGCCATCTTTCCTACCTAATCATGCTGCCACTAAACGGCAATCCGATCGCAGGAGGGACAGGTTTATTAGTTTATTTATTACTGCTGACGGAAATCAATGATATCGCTCAGTACATCTTCGGCAAACTATTAGGTCGTCACAAAATTATTCCCAAAGTCAGTCCCAATAAAACTGTTGAAGGCTTGCTGGGTGGCATTCTCACAACTACGGGATTAGCGATCACCTTAGCACCTTGGCTGACTCCCTTTGATTTACTCCATTCTGCTTGTTTAGGGCTACTGCTTAGCCTGACGGGATTTATCGGTGATGTCAATATCTCGGCGATCAAACGAGATTTAGGCATTAAGGACAGTGGCACTCTCATCCCCGGTCATGGTGGCATTTTGGATCGCATTGATAGTCTTACTTACACTGCTCCTTTATTCTTCCACTTCACCGTTTATTTCTACTACCACGGGCAATTACTATGAAACGAATTCTTAGGATTATTTTCTTTCTGACCACAAAAATCATCGTCTTGATTCTTTTGGGATTACGCATCCAGCATCGGGAGAGATTACCCAGATCAGGAGCCGCGATTCTAGTCGCTAATCACAATAGTCATCTAGATACCCTCGTTCTCTTGTCACTATTCCCATTATCAAAGGTGCAGAATCTCCGCCCCGTGGCAAACGAGCAGTATTTCCTACAACAAAGTCCATGTTTAGCATGGTTTGCTCGACATATTCTCAACATTATTCCTGTCTCGACGGAAGCAGGTAACTGCCGAGAAAATAGTTGTCATCATCGCAACTTCTTTAAAAACTGTGCTGAGGCGATCGCTCAAAATCAGATCCTGATTCTCTATCCCGAAGGCACGAGAGGAGCACCTGAAAGCCTTAGTGAGTTTAGAAGTGGCATCGCTCATCTAGCTAAACAAAATCCTGATGTGCCGATTATTCCCATTTTTCTACATGGGCTTGGCAAATCACTTCCTAAAGGTGACTTTCTTCCTATTCCCTTACTATGCTGGATCTGCATCGGTGAGTCGTTGTACTGGAATGGACAGAAGCAAGTCTTTCTCCAGCAACTGACAGAGCGTATCCAGAAGTTATCAGACGACAGGCTAATTTCAATTTGAAGCAATTCTTTACCCACTTTTACTTATCTTCGAGAATTCAAAATGTTACTACAAAAATCATCCCTCACTTACGAACAACTCTTGCGTCCTTTACCAGTCTGGAATCCTAAAGCGTGGTACTACGGATTAATGAACCTTTCTCTCAAAACTATTGGAAAGCTCTCGCAAGGGATTCAGATTGGCTTTCAGTATGGTTTTGACTCAGGTGTGATGTTGGAGTATGTTTACAAAAATAGACCGAGTGGGATTACCCCATTAGGAAATCTGATTGATTGGTTTTATCTCAACTCGCGGGGATGGTGTGGTATTAGAGCGCGATCGCAGTTAATGAAATCGACTCTCCGCAAGGTATTACGCTCTTATCAGCAGCAAAATATTCCCTGTCATTTGTTGGATGTTGCTTGTGGTGGTGGTCGCTACGATCTGGAGGTATTGCAGGAATTTACATCTGATGCGATCGCGGCAACCCTGCGTGATTACAAATTAGAGAATGTCACCAAGGCGCGTCAGCTTGCGCTGCAATTTGGAGTTACCGCCCAAATCGAACAGGCTGACGCTTTCAATGACGTAGATCTAGATCGGGTAATGCCTAGACCAAATGTGGTGATTGTTTCGGGTTTGCATGAGATTTTGCCCAATGATGATCTGATCAAGCATCATTTTCAGCAGCTTTATCGACTTCTCGATCCAGAGGGTACTTTGATTTTTACAATTCAGCCGCAGCATCCGCAACTAGAAATGATTGCCCGTACCTTGCCTGCCCATACGGGACTGCCTTGGGTGATGCGAGTACGATCTTGGGAACTAACTCGCCGATGGGCTGAAGAGGCTGGCTTTCACAATTTTCAGGTGCAAATGGAACCCAATGGCATTTTTGGAGTTGTTACCGCCAAGAAACCGTTGATATAGCTTCAACCCCAAAAGATAAAGGCAGTGCGAAGCGCTGCCTTTATCTTTTGGCTGCCAATTGAGTAATGCCATTGACAAGACAATGCAATTGCATTACCTTAAAGATGATATTAATCGACATATTAAAAAATTTGCTATGGCTGTCACCCTAGCTCAACGCTCAGAATCTACCCTAACCGATCGCTATCAGACCACAATTCCTGATCCGATTCGTAAAGTGCTGGGATTAAACAAACGGGATAAAATTTGCTACACGATTGAGCCAGATGGTCGCGTTGTAATTTCGCGTGCCGATCAAACCGAGAGCGATCCCATCATTGGTCAATTTCTGAATTTTTTGGCTCAAGATATCGAAAAAAATCCTCACCATGTGCAAGTTTTAAGTACAGATTTAGTAAGTCGTGTTCAGGCTTTGGTATCTGACGTTGATTTGGATCTAGACGCGCCGCTAAGAGAAGAGGATGAATAAATTTGTCTACCAGTCCGCCTTTAGTAATCAATGGATGGAACATATTTGCCCATTCTCTTTTTCTAGATCAGTTGGAAACACTTCTACAACAAGTTGAAGGATTACGTCAGAAATATCCCAATAATTACAAACAGAAAAATGCCACAAAGCGTCTAGCTGCGATCGCCAAATTAGCATTTGAGGTGATTCCCCAAGATCCCACCCGTAGCGAGTATCGTCAAGGTACAACGCTTGGTAACGAATATAAACATTGGTTTCGAGCGAAATTTTTCCAGCAGTACCGATTGTTTTTTCGATATCACCAAGAGAGTAAAATCATCGTTTTTGCTTGGGTAAATGACGAGGGTTCTAAAAGAGCCTATGAGAGTAATACAGATGCTTATCGAGTTTTTAAGAAAATGCTCGAAAGTGGTCATCCTCCAAATGATTGGCATGATTTGCTTAAAGAAGCAGAGGGTGAAGCCCATCGCCTAAAACAGCTAGAAAAAATAATTAATTAACAACCAAATTTGAGGTATTGAGTTGAATCGTAAAGTAGTACAAAGAAATTTTGGGAAGTGCAACTTCGCTGCACTTCCTAAAATTTCTTTGTTGATTATTCGGCGCACTGTGCTGTAACAGCTATGCGATCGCGTCAAATTGGTGCGATAAAGTGAGAAACTTATCCTTGGTGAATTGCAAACAGTTGAGCTACGAGTTTGAAACAAAAATCTTCAAAGCGATCGTCGTATTGGCAGATGCGGGATTACGTGTATCCCCAGCGTTTTCTAATCGCTAAAGCCTTTTTATGCACATTAGTCTTTATTGGTACGATGCCCCTCCTTGCGGAATTACTAGGGCGTGTAGCTCAAGCTTTGGGTAAGGGAGATGTGAATGGCATTTTACAACTCTCGGCTTTCACCGTAGTTATGTTTGTATTTCGGGGATTGGGGCAGTATGGGCAGGACTCCATGATGTCGCAAGCGGCTCTAAACGCAGCAAGAGATTTGCGAGTTGATGTGTATACCCATTTGCAAACCCTTGATTTAGACTATTTTGCCGAATCGCGTACTGGGGACTTATCCTATCGCCTCACTGAGGATATCGATCGCATTGGCGAGGTCATCGGCAAATTTTTCCATCAATTTGTGCCGTCAGTATTGCAATTGATTTTTGTGCTGGCGTACATGATCTATTTGAATTGGATTTTGACGCTGACTACGCTTGCAGTTGCACCTTTGATTGCTTTGTTAATTGCATGGTTTGGCGAACGGATGTTAAGCCTCAGCCGCCGTAGCCAAGATCAAGTTTCTAATCTCGCCGCCTTGCTGTCGGAAATTTTTAGCGGTATTCGCCTTGTTCGCGCCTTTGCTACCGAATCCTATGAAATCGAAAGGTTCAAGCAGGAAGCAGAACAAAATAGCCGCCGCAAATATGCCGCCGATCGCGTGAGAGCGATTCAATATCCCGTAGTTGGTTTTTTGGAAGCCACAGGAATTTGCTTTTTGTTTTTATTAGGAGGTTGGTTAATTGCCAACAACTGGCTCAAACCAGAGCAATTTGTCGCCTTTGGTGCGGGTGTGGCATTATTAATTGACCCAATTTCTAATACCACCAATAGCTACAACGAACTCAAGCAAGCGGAAGCATCCGTTGATCGCATTTTTGAGATGTTTGAAATTCAGCCTGTTGTCATCGAGAAGCCCAATGCGATCGCCCTTCCTGAAGTTACAGGCAAAGTCGAATATATTAACGTTGGCTTCCATTATCAAAGCGATCGCTCAGTATTGACAGATATTAATCTAGTCGCCAATAAAGGCGAAGCGATCGCCCTAGTCGGTGCATCAGGTGCAGGGAAATCCACCTTGATGAGCCTCTTGATGAGGTTTCATGATGTGAAGTCTGGACAGATTCTCATTGATGGCTATGACATTCGCGATATCCAACTCAAAAGCCTACGCCGCCAATTAGCCCTTGTTCCCCAAGAAAACATCCTCTTCTCAGGAACCGTTGCCTCGAATATTGCATTCGGACAGAAGGATTATGATACTCAAGCAGTAGAAAATGCCGCAAGAATTGCCAATGCCCATGACTTCATTATGGAACTTCCTCAAGGGTACGATACTTGGGTAGGAGAGCGCGGTGTAAATCTCTCTGGCGGTCAGCGTCAACGGATTTCCATCGCTAGAGCCGTTCTCCATAATCCCAAGATTCTGATCCTTGATGAAGCAACTTCGGCACTCGACACAGAATCCGAAAGTCTTGTCCAAGAGGCATTACAGCGCTTAATGCAAGGTCGCACGGTATTCATCATCGCGCACCGCTTAGCGACGATTAGAAATAGCGATCGCATTATCGTTTTAGAGCAGGGTCAAATCGTGGAATCAGGAACCCACGATGAACTGCTGCAAAAAGCAGGACGCTATGCCCAATTGCATTCTCGCCAGTTTGATACAATAGGTTTTGGTTAAAAGTTCATAATGTCGTGTCAAGGTAACTTCCCATGATCTTCATTAACCCTAAAATTGACTTTGCTTTCAAAAAAATCTTCGGTTCCGAAGATAGCAAAGATATCTTGATTAGCTTCTTAAATGCGCTCATTTATGAAGAAAAGTCAGTCATTCAAGATCTAGAAATCTTAAATCCTTACCTTGCGCCCAAAATTCGTGGCGTTAAGGATACTTATCTTGATATCAAGGCAAAAATTAGAGATGTGGATGGTAGCGATCGCACTGTAATTATCGAGATGCAGGTCTTGAATGTAGAGGGCTTTGAAAAGCGCATTTTATATAATGCTGCAAAATCCTATTCCACCCAACTCACATCAGCACAAAGCTATAACCTACTTAATCCCGTCATTGCGCTAACAATTACTGATTTTGTCATGTTTGCCGAGCTAGGAAGCGTCACTTCAAGATTTGTTCTCAAAGAAAAAGATTTCTTGATTGACTATCCGATCTATGACATTGAATTGATTTTTGTAGAACTTCCTAAGTTCAAAAAACAATTATCAGAGTTAGAAACTATCGTCGATAAATGGCTGTTTTTCCTCAATCAAGCACGATCGCTCCCTGATATCCCTGAAGTCATGGGTGAAATTCCTGAAATCAAAAAAGCCTTTTACATTGCAAATCAAGCAAATCTCACACTTGAGGAGTTAGAAGATCAGGAAAAAAGTGAAATCTTTATTCAGGATCAGCGTGGTGCTATTTCTAAGGCGATCAAGGATGGATTTCAGCAAGGTATCCAGCAAGGTATTGAGGAGGGCATTCAGCAAGGTATCCAGCAAAATAAAATTGAGATGGCTAAAAAAATGTTAAACCTAGTTGATGAGCAAACAATTTGTCAAGTTACGGGTTTATCTCTTGCGGAGATAGAAACACTAAAGCAATCCAATCTTTAGCGTAATATGATCAAACGCTTGTAGTTTTTGAGGTTTGTGGAAGCGCACCCCCCGAAGGGGGTGCGCTTCCACAAACCATTTAGGATTGCTATATAGCTCGTAAAAATTTTTAATTAACTGTTTTTAGAATGTCTCCAAGTACCGATCCCAAAAATCTATCAACCCTATTAGAACGTGGCGTTGTCGAAATATTTCCCAATAATGAATCCGAGAACCTCCGCGATCGCATTCAAAAGAGCGATAGCCCCCTCCGCATTAAATTAGGTATCGATCCCACCCGTCCTGACCTGCACCTCGGACATACCGTTGCCCTGCGGAAACTGCGCCAATTTCAAGATGCAGGACATAAGGCAGTATTAATTATTGGTGACTTCACGGCTCAGATCGGCGATCCCACAGGACGCTCCGAGGCACGCCCTCGCCTCACCCCTGAAGAAGTTGCCTACAATGCTGAGACTTATTTAGATCAAGCGAAGAAAATTCTCGACTTTTCCAGCGATCGCTTTGAGTTGCGCCGTAATGGTGAATGGTTAAATAAACTTGATTTGCAGCAAATTATCACATTACAAGCTAGCATGACCGTGGGACAAATGCTTGCTAAAGAAGGATTTAGCGATCGCTACGAAAAGGGCAATCCCATTTACCTGCATGAATTTTTGTACCCACTTTTGCAAGGCTATGACTCCGTAGCGATCGATTCCGATGTGGAGCTAGGTGGCACTGACCAAAAATTCAATATTCTGGTCGGTCGCGATCTGCAACTAAAAGATCCCAATCGTCAAGGCAAACCTGCCCAGTTTGGGCTGTTACTACCCTTGTTAGTGGGCTTAGATGGCGTTCAAAAAATGTCTAAATCCCTCGGCAACTATGTCGGACTCACCGATGAGCCTTTGAGTATGTACTCCAAACTCGAAAAAGTCCCCGATGCCCTTGTAGATAAATATTTCGAGCTACTCACCGATATCGAACTCGCCACTCTCCCCGAAAATCCTCGCGAAAAGCAAAAACAACTCGCTCTCGCTATCGTTAGTCAATACCATAGCCCTGAAGCCGCACTCCAAGCCCAACAGGATGCCGAAAAAATCGTCCTCGCTGGAAATACTACCGATCTTGGTGATATTCCTGAGTTTGATCTGGCGCAAATTAATTTCCCTGCTCCCTTGCATTACTTAGTGAAAGCTTCGGGACTTTGCAAAAGTAATAGCGAAGCCCAAAGCCAAATCAAAAATGGTGCTGTCAAACTCGATGGTGAAAAATTAGGCGATCGCACCTTTGCCAATGTTGAAGAATTATCAGGCAAGGTTTTACAAGTCGGTAAGAAAAAATTTCTACGCTTAATCTAATCAAAAAGAGGGACCGCATAGCGTTCCCTCTTTTTGATTAGATATTTATCTGGTTTCTTCTTTGCTTTCTTTGTCCTTTAACTGTTCTCTTAGGGCACGTAGTGTGGAAGAAATGGAGTTAAACGTCTCATCTTTCAATAGAGCATTGAGGGTGGCTTGAGCTTTAGCTGCTTCAGGACCTGTACCATTGGCGGTATTGACCAGTTCATTAACTAATGAGTTAAAAGCGGTAATCGCTTGATAAAACTTGGTCCCATCAACCGCAGCAACTCCAATGGTCTCCGAAGGTGTGGCTTCATTACCAAAAGGAATCAACAAGGTTAGTGCTGCAACCAATTGTCTTGCAGGTCTGCCATCACCCAAATCTAGCCCTAATCCTGTCAATCTACCAACTAAGTTGGCTTGAGACTTGTCAATTTCAGGACTGTTAAAGTTGACTTTTCCCTTGTCGCCTGTGAGCAAAAATACAAAGTCTTTGATTGCTGGATTGCCTTGAGCTAAAGGATTTAAGACTGGCAGACTCTTGGCATTAAGTTCACCAAGAATAAACTTTTGACCTTCAAGGGTGATGAATACCTTGGTTCTTGACATATTGTCAAACAAACCACCGTCAGGAGCACCCGAACCAAAGTTATTGTACAAAATACAATTTCCAGGTGAAATGGGTGTGGTTCCTGCAAAAACGGGTGCTATTCCTGCAAAGCAGAGCGAAGAAGCAAGCAGTGATAGAAATGTTTTCTTCATATTGATTGTGGGGCTAGGTTGTATTCAGAGCGATCTCAACTCGTCAAATGGATGTAGCGCCAAGGCACATGGTGCAGCTTACTTACGACCAGTATAGTTAAACCCATAGCTAACGCCTAAGATTAGCTGAGTACCTGCATCGCTATTGTTGGTTACATCGGAATAGGTCAGCGTAATATTCAAGGGCAAAGTGGGGTCTGGCAAAAATCCTACGCCAAAGTTCAATCCCTGACCTGACCATGCTGTACTAGCTCCCCATTGTGGGGCAAACTGATATCCAAGGTTAGCAAAAACGCCAACTCCACCATTGCTTGTGGACTTACGATAAGTACCACCACCAACACCAAGAGTCGCGATTAAGGGTTTAGGGCTATCCAAATTTTCAGGATCGGTTAACTGGGAAATTGTTGCTGCCCCATAAACTGAGGAAGGTGTGCCGCCTGCATTGGTTCCGTAGTTAGCAAAGTTCGTCCAGCCCACAGAAACACCAACCTGTCTATAAAAGTCTTCATAAACTATTCTGTGTACTTTGAGATCAAAGGAACCGTTGGAGCCAAAGTTACGAATACTGTTGATATTGAATACACCTTCAACGGCAAGATACTTGCTGGCATCTCCCAATCCAGTACCCATTGAGATACTGCCATCAACTGTATCCCGCAATCTACCTGCGGTGGAACCAAAAATACCAATAAAGGCATCACCAGTTTCTAAACCAAAGCCAACGGGTGTACCAGCATTTAACGATGGCGTATAGATCCGCTTGATAAATACGTTGGTGGTTTGAGTGGTGATAGGTCGAATGAGTAATTGCTGACGAATCAGGTCAGGTGAATTAGATGTTGTTGTTCCTGACTGGGCAACCTTTTGAGTGGATTGGGCAATGTCTACCAAATTACTATCAAGCTTGGTAGGTAGTGAGATAGAAGAACTAGTCTTAAAGGCAATAGGACTAGCAAAAAGATCCACTTGCTTATCTTTTAAATCTTTAGCAGAATGTGGCAGCCTATTGGTTACAACTGGAGCCTTAGTGACTTTAGCTTTTGCAGTTGTGGAACTAGTTAGTTTGTTTTTCGTTGTAGAGGTGACTACTTTATTTTTGGTAGATCCAGAATTGTTAACTTTATCTCTGGTAACTTGTGATTGGGTGGAGACAGTGCTTGACTGAGCAAAGACCTCATTGACCTGCTCGATCGCACCCAACCCAATCATTGCTCCTGTGCATACCAGAAGCAATTTCTCTATCGTAAAGCTTCTTTTTAGCATTTATATTCCTCACCCATGAGCTAAATTTGCTGAACTTAACGAAATCGTGCAATCCTAGACTCAAGACACTCAGAGAAACTATCGATTCTCATCAAAACAACACAAAAATGAAATATTTTTCGGGGCTTTAGCACGAATTCTTTTGCGCCGAAGGCTTCCAATCTTACATTATGATGCCCTTAGATGTCATTAAATTGTTGTTTTTTGTTGGATTTTATTATTTAGATAGGACTTATAGGTTGGGTAAATGCAGTACAACCGAAGTCCGCACTACATCTACCCTAAACCTAGTAAATTGTTAGTGCTAAATTAAGGATTGGCGGCGCTTCGCGCCGCCAATCCTTAATTTAGATTTGTGGAGTTACATATTGGGTCTGGCTAGGTACTTTACTAAGCGATTACGTGCTGAGATAAATGTAGTTATGAGATCGCATCTCGATTTAAGAGGGGCAAATCTTTTAGTAGCGGTATCTGGGGGACAGGACTCTCTATGTTTAGCCAAAATCCTGTTAATGCAGCAGGCAAAATACAATTGGAGGCTAACGATCGCACATTGTGATCATCAGTGGCGCAGTGACTCCAGTGCCAATGCTAGTCATGTCGAAAAAATTGCAAAGGCCTGGGGAGTTCCTTTTTGTATGAGAGTTGCTGAGATACCATCTAAAAGTGAGGCAGGTGCTAGGGAATGGCGCTATGCGAAATTAGTGGAAATGGCGCAGGTCAATCAATGTAATTATGTGGTGACAGGTCATACCCGTAGCGATCGCGCTGAAACCTTGCTATATAACTTGATGCGGGGTAGTGGTGCAGATGGTTTAGCTGCTTTGACTTGGCAGCGATCGCTTACGCCTGAAATTAATTTAGTGCGACCTTTATTAAATGTTAGTCGTCATGAGACGGCAGAGTTTTGTCGGGAAAACCACATTCCCATTTGGGAAGATAGTACTAATCAAAATCTCGACTATCGCCGCAATCGCTTACGGTTAGAGACAATCCCCTATTTGCAGGAGCATTTTAATCCCCAGCTAGAAACAGCGATCGCTCAAACCGCCGAGATTTTACATAGTGATGTGAGCTATTTAGAGAGTCAGGCTCGTAAATTTTTTGAAGAGGGGATTTCTGTAATCTGGGATGCTCACCAACCTTGTTTACAGCGCCAACTTGTACAGCATCAGCCTTTAGCTTTGCAAAGAAGAATCGTTAGACAGTTTCTATCTCATTACTTAATACATCAGGTAAATTTTGAGGATGTAGAGCGTTTTTTAAATTTACTAAATGCGCCGAATCGCTCACAGAGTGAACCATTTAAGGGTAATATTACGGCTTTTATAGAACATCCGTGGATCTATCTGCGGAAATGATGTCAGTTCGGGTTAAGTGGCAAATTTTAAGAATTCAAAAGTAAAACCCTTGCTTAGCAAGGGTTTTACTTTTTGAGAGAGGGTTTGCGTAGCAAACCCTCTCTCAAAAAGTAGAGACAATTTGTGAAGTTTGTTGTGGGTTAGGGACTTGCTATTAATTAAAGTACCTGTGGCTTCGACTCCGCTCAGCAAACGTTAGCTGAGCGAAGTCGAAGCTAGATAGGTGGGACATTTTTTATCCGCAAGAGCCTTACTGCCGCTTGAGAATTAATAAAGTAATATCGTCAAATACTTTCTGCTCACCAATATGTCGTCTTACGTCAGCAATAATTGCATCCTTGATCTGCTCAGATGGTAAATGCCAATGCTGACTAATGACATTACACATTCGTTCGATACCATAAATATTTTTATGAATATCACAGGCTTCGGTAATACCATCGGTATATAGCACTACCCCATCACCATGCTGTAACTCCACAATCACCTGATTAATAAAAGCGGTAATGTCACCATCCAATGCGATCGGAAATCCCAAATCCATCGTGTCAATCCGCTCGATCGCACCAGACTTTCGTACCACAATTGTTTCTTCATGCTGACCGCTAATGCTGACCTGTCCGTTGGCATAATTTAGAATCGATAGCGTTAAACATTTCTCAGAATTAATGCGTTGTACATTTTTATAGAGAGTGCGATTTAAAATATCCAGAAACCTTACAGGATTACCTTCACCACTTTCCTTAAGGGTTCTCACTGCCGTTTGTGTCATCAGCATCAAAATGCCACTCTCTAGCCCATGTCCTGTCACATCCCCAATCCCCAAGGTAACGATCCCATCGCTATTGAGAACTTCATAATAATCACCACCAACATCCGCCGCCGCATCCATATAGGCAGCAATATCTAAGCCTTCTATTTCTAACTCTTCGGCATTGGGTAAAATCATCGTCTGCATCTGGCGCACCACATCGATTTCCGCCCCTAGCCTCAAATTGTCTTTACGCAGATTTTCATTGAGGGTAATGATTTCTTGATTAGCGATCGCTAAATCCGCAGTGCGTTCTCTTACCTTATCTTCTAAAGTCTCAAAGGATTCCTTAAGCTGTTCCGACATCTTATTAAATGCATTGGATAGCTCGTTGATTTCGGCGATCGCGCTAGGGGTAACCTGTTCACCTAAATCCCCTTTTGCTAATCGATTAGCCGCTTGATAAACGCGCAAAATCGGCGCAGTAATTAGCCTTGCTGTCAACATCCCAAGCACAATTACTACAACTAAAGCTACTAGACTCAGCAGCATTGTATTCTGGGTATTTTGGTTGATTTGTTCCATAAAGTCTGATTCTGGAACCACTACAACTACTAACCAATCAATACCTTTGCCATCGGAATAGGGCTGAGCCAGTAAATATTGACGTTTTCCATCCATATCAAAGGCAAGTTCGTGCAGTTCCCGAATCCGTTTGAAGTCTCCAAACTCTTCCTGCAAATATTTCACGGCACTTGAAGTTAGAGGGTTTTGACTTTTGATCGCCTGAATTTGTTGCAAACTTCCATCTGTACCATTAGGAAGAAAAGAATGTTCACCCGTTGAAGTGGCAATCAACAATCCTTTCTGATCCATCACAAAAACTTGTCCAGTAGGGCTAATTTTCAGACTAGTTAGGAAATCGGAAATCCCTTGCAGCATAATGAAATTAGAAAATACAGCCACAAGATTTCCCTGTTGGTCATAATATGGCTCTGCTGCCGCCGTTCCTAAATTCCGAATGGTGCGTGACTGGTAAACTCCCGACCATGATTGTCCATGCCTCTCAGTGGCGGCTTTATACCAAGGACGGGTGCGGGCATCAAAGGTATCAAACTTCTCAAATTTGCTGTGATTGCCTAAACTATCCAATTGATAGAAGGCTCGTTGGGGAACTGCGATCGTGGTTGCTGCTAGTAGGCTGCCATCGGATTTTCGACCGACATAGATCATTGTGCCATCAGGCTGACCGACAAAAATTTCCCCTAACATTGGATAAATCTGCAATTGCGCTGCAAAGTATCGCTCTACAGTTTCCTTATCTTCCAGATTAATATGATTGAGTTTTAATGCATTAATGTTGTTTTTTGTAATTTGATAGGGAGTTTTGAAATATCCCTCTAAAACTTGATTAGTGCGTGAAGCTACCTCTGTCCTGATCTGACTGGCTAATCGATTGACCGATTCTTGACCATTACGATAGGACAGATAGCCAACTAGTCCTACTGCTGCAACAATTTGTAAAACGAAAGGTACAACTATTGTGGTGCTGAGCCGAAATTTGGATGAGCTATTGCCGACTAGTTTGGGGAGGTTCATGGACTAAGTTGAGATAAACAAAAATGAATCACTAAGGCTCCTACAACATCCTATAAGTATCTGGGCATAATTAAAGTGACCCACGCGCATTGTGTGTCATAGGTTTGTGCTCAAAGCCCAAGAAGAGAATGGTGGTGCGAAGCACCACCATTCTCTTCTTGGGCTTTGATTTTGTGCGCCGATAAATCAACAAAGACGGCGTGAAGTGCTGTCTCTGTTGATTTGGGCTATAGCAAAAATACCAACTCACTGAAATGAAAGTGAGCAAACACTTTAGTGAATTAAAAAAACAAATCCAGTAAGGTTTTGAGATTCAAAAAATGGCAACGCCATTTTTTGAATCGGTATAAGCTACTATTTTGGTGTGAAATATCAGAGAGTCCGAGTATGCAGTTAAAAAGTGTCGTTCAACCCTTTGGTGAAGTCAATGTCTATCCCCAAAACAATGGAGAAATTGACATCGTTGCAACTATTCTGATGGTTCCAGACATCGAGGGCGCAAGAGTTGGCTTAGCTCTAGATGGATCGGCATCAATGAAAAAAATGTATGGCATTAGCGGCGTTGTTAGTAGCTTTTTTGCCAGTGCTGCTGTTACCCACAATGTCGTCGAACCAGTCACAAGGGTGATGGTCAAATATCTTGCCAACTTTGCGGCAACGGGTAGGGTTGATCTGATTAATTGGGCTTGCGGAGCAGCAGGTGAACTCATCGAGGATTTAGGTAGCTTTAGCGGTGAGGAGATCGAGCAATTTCCAGTTAAAGGTCCTAAAATTCCTTGGGGTACAGGTACAAAACTATTACCGCCTTTACGATATTTCATTAACAAATATAAAGATGCACCTGCGATCGGAGTGAAGCAACCTGCGGCAATCTGTTTGATTATCACCGATGGCATTATCGAAGATCTCGAAGATGTTAAGGAATATTGCTTTAAATACGCTCTTGAAATTGCTGATAAAACTAAACCATTTATCAAGCTGTTACTGATTGGAGTAGGCAATGAAATCGACGAAAAGCAACTGGAAGAACTGGATAATATGTTTGAAGGTAGCTTTGTAAAGGATGATGCAGGTCGTGATATTGACCTGTGGGATTATCAAGTTGCTGATGATATTCAAATTTTGGAACAGATTTTTAAAGAATTCGTGTCTGCGGAAACGATTGTCACCCACTATGGACGGATTCTCAATCAAGCGGGAACGGTCTGCGAAGAATATAGTATGGGTGTGCCAGCACTGATGCGCTTTAAATTGCCTGCTGGTTCTACTGCTTTTACTCTAGAGTTTTCTGGCGGTAATGTGACCCAAGATATTACTGAAGCTTTGCCCAAGGATCTAGAAGTTCCTCTCATTCCTCAATCTGAACAGTGGAAAGATGTTGTTGATTTCGTATAAAACAGTAGAACTCAGATATAAAACCTTGCATTGCAAGGTTTTATATCTCTCCATTTGGAGATAGCATAAAACCTAAGCAATTAGGGACTTGCGGATAAAAAATGTCCCACCAAAGTTATCTAGCTTCGACTTCGCTCAGCTAACGTTGGCTGAGCGGAGTCGAAGCCACAGGTACTTTAATTAATAGCAAGTCACTTATAACGATTCCTGAAAGTGCACCAACACTTTTGCGAACTAAAAAACAAATCCAGTAAGGGTTTTCAAAACTAAAAATATGACTATGTCATTTCTAGTTTTGGGATTAGTCATTCTAAGAAGCGAGAGAAATAGATTGCCATGCTACATGAAAATAATTCCGCGACTAATGAATTAGAACGTGAAGTCAATGGTGAAGAAAAAAAAGATGAAATTAACAATAAATTGAGCAGTAATCTCAAAGACAATTTACAAGGTAATTTGCAAAGTAGTTTAAAAGGTTTTCAGATGCCCGCGAATCTGATTGCCGCAGAATTTGGTGAGGTGAATGTACTGCGATCGCAACCGAGTGCAAAGGCGGATGAGTTGGAATGTCGGATTGACTTTACGATCGCGATGGAACCGCAGGGCAGATTTGCGGAAGGGTGGCGAACAGGTTTAGCGCTAGATGCTAGTGCGTCGATGAAACGAGCCTATGGGCGGAAGGTGGAGGCTCGCGTCGATCCTGAGTTATTGACGGACTATATCAAACAGGGTCGATTATGGGCTTATATGGAGGATGGTGAACCGACGCGGAAGATTCAGCGTGAGGCTTTTGCCGAAATCCAAGAGCGTGGCTACGAGATTAACTATACAGAAAATATTTTGCAGCCCTTAGTACAGGATTTTACGGCTTACCTAGCAGGAAGTTTGGATGGGACTGGTAAGACTTCGCTGATTTATTGGGGCTGTGGTAAGGGTGATGAAATTCAAGTTTTGGGTGAGTTTGATGCGGATAGCTGTCAGGGGATAGCAATTACAGGCCCCGCTAGTTTTAAACTTGGTAAGACGACTAAGCTATTACCCGCGATCGCTTATTTTGTCGATCAATATCGTGAAGCACAACGGGGGATGTATATCTTTTTGACCGATGGCAGGATTGATGATTTAGAGAAGGTCAAACTCTATACGAAGGAATTAGCTTTAGAGATCGCGGTTGGTAAGCGCAATTATTTGAAATTGATTTTGATCGGAATTGGTAATGATGTTGATCGCTATCAATTGCAAGAGTTAGATGATTTTGATACGGGCTTAGATATCGATCTCTGGGATTACAAAATTGCTAGTGAAATGCATAATCTCACCCAGATTTTTGCAGAAGTGGTGAATGATAATCAGATTATTGCTGAAAGTGGCTTTATCTATGATGACGCAGGTAATTGTGTTAAAACCTATACCAATGGTTTACCTGCGAAAGTTGATTTTGCGATGCGTGATGATTCGCAATGGTTTGAGCTAGAGGTGGGCAATCAGCGCATTCGTCAGTCAGTGGTTTTAGGGGCTATAGCGATCGCACCTTTAGCTAAGAAACAACTGTTTGACTTTGAAATTCAAGCGAAAGAAAGTCGAAATGCTGCTCTATTTGGAGATGCAACTGAAGAGGAACAAGATAGCGACGAAAAGACATCCCATCCTTGGTGGAAATGGTTAGCGGCGGTATTTATTGGTGCTGCATTTATCGGTACGGCGATCGCCTTTGGCATTTTAATTAAGCGATCGGATGATACTAAACTCCAAAATCTCTCTACATCGACTGTCAATAAAGAAACTGAGACTAATTCCTCGGCTACGAATAGAGCAAATTCTCAACTCGCTAATAATGTTGCGAAGAATAATGCTTCTAAACCGAATCTGAATAGTTCTAAGCCTAACGATAATGGCTCTAGCAACTCAGCTACTAAGTCTCAGACTCTTGCTAGTAGTAGTAATCAGCAAAAGTCAGTTAGCGATAGTAGCACTACTTCTAGTAATTCTAGTAATAAGTCACAGACTAGCGTCAGCAGTAACAATCAACAATTAGCAAAGGCTTTTAATGATATTCAGACTACAAAAGTTGCTAGTTCGGTAATGCCATCGCCTAATGAGTTACTGCTAGACAAATCAGATAGTAGTAATAAATCAGCAACTAGCCCTGTCAACAACTTTGTAAAAATGGTGGGTGAGTTAGCGGAGAAGAATTCTCTTAACAATTTCCTGAAATTAAGCAGTACTAATTCTATGAATAATTCTCTAAAAGAATTAAATAATAGTCCTAGCAATCTTAATAATAATTTGGGGAAACAACCAAGCGATAATTCTAGTAATAATGCTGAAAAAAATATCGCTAGCAAATCGATAAATGATTCTAGCAAGAATTCAGTTTCTACTAATAGTTCTAGTAGTGCAAATAATAATTCGGCTAACAGCAATGCTCGTAATAGCGATCGCAATATTAGTCCTTCGATTTTGCCGATTACCAATCCTGACCTAGAGGTAACTATATTTTTTCCCTCTGACGAAGCGCAACTGATGCCACCTGAAGAAACTAAAATTGATAACTTCTGGTCAAAAATTCAGGGACGACGCGGCATCATTCAAGTTAGTGGTCACACCGATAAAACAGGTGACTATGCCTATAATCTCGATCTTTCCCAAGCAAGGGCAAATGAAGTGGTGAGGTTATTACGCGATCGCGGACTTGATAATAATTACAAAATCACTTTTGAGGCGTTATCGTGGTTGCAACCATTGCGAAAAAATAATACGGCAACGGACAATGCCTTTAATCGTCGAGTTGTCATCCAGTTTAAAGAACAAAGATAATTAAATCTCAGGATTGTTGGTGAGTGGTGAAGCCCCTCACCAACAATCCTTGAATAGAGAAGAATTAAAAATCTATCTTTTGAATGATCAATACTAGGGGCTATCCCCCCAATCAGCGTATAAAATATATCTCTTAAATGTTTGTGTAGTCGTTTACAATGGTAATGGTTAGTTTTTTACCTTTTAAGGTATGCTCTAACCTTAAAAATTATGTAACCCTGAGGACATAAGCGAATGCTACATCGCAAAATATATCAACTTTGTGAAGCCAAGAGCGATGTTTGGATTTACCTGAGGGATCAGGGACGTTGGCTAGAAAGAGCCAGAATACTAGATATTGAAGGAGACGTAGTAACAATTCGTTACGAGACTGAAGACGAAGATGAGGTTTGCTCTTGGGAAGAAATGGTCAGATTAGAGAGTATTGGTGCGGTAACGCAAAGACTATCGTCGGTCACAAAAACAGGGATGTCATCCAGCGATTTATTAGTGTCCGATGATTGTCCTGAAGCTGAACAAATCCGACCCCGCCTCGATCCTGACAAATAATTGCCAACTGGGGGAAATGCTGCCTCCTTTATTATCAGCCTAGAGTGGGTGCATTGCGCCCACTCTATTTTATGAGATGAGATTCTAGAACCATGCAACCTGCTGACCTGACAACACTTGTGGCTTTGACCCATGAGCTAAATACAGCTTGTGTGCCTGCGAGGTTAGAGCAGGTGCATCAAAGCGATCGCCATACGATCCATTTACAATTACGAACTTTAGAAAAGAAACAATGGCTATTGCTGTCATGGCATCCACAGGCCGCGAGACTCCACCTCAGTGCGCCACCACCAAGACAGCCTGATACTTTTACCTTTAGCCAACAGATTTTGCATCAAGTCGCAGGATATGCCCTTGTCTCTGTGCAGCTAACTAGTCCTTGGGAGCGGGTAGTTGATCTGCAATTTGCTAAACGTCCCGATGATGTAGTGCAGTGGCATCTCTATCTAGAAGTAATGGGCAAATATAGCAATGCGATTCTGGTGAATGCCGATCGCGAAATCGTCACGGCTGCCCACCAAGTAAATAGTAAACAGTCACGAGTCCGTCCAATCCAAACAGGCGATCGCTACGAGTTACCGCCTGCCCTCCTCGAAGCAATTCCTAGCTTAAATGAATCCTTTGACGCATGGCGCGATCGCCTCATTTTGATTCCCAAGGAAATTAAGCGCAACTTACTGAGCAATTATCGCGGTGTGAGTTCGTCGCTAGTGCGATCGCTATTGGCGATCGCGGATATTCATGGCGACAAGAACGTTGTAGATTTAACTTTCGCTGAATGGGAATCTCTCTATCGGGCTTGGCAAATTTGGCTGACCTGCATTGATAAAAAACAGTTCTATCCACGTTTAGAAGGGAAAGGATATGCCCTCACCCCTAGCCCCTCTCCCAAAGGGGGAGAGGGGGACAAGACCCTCACCCCTAGCCCCTCTCCCGCAGGAGAGGGGAATAATATTTTGACTCCCCTTCTCCCCCCTTGGGAGAAGGGGTTGGGGGATGAGGGTAATTCTTTATCCGTGAATGATTTTTGCGATCGCTACTATTCTCAACAAACGGAACAGGTCGCTTTTCAGCAGTTGCACCAGCAGATTAGTCAAGCGATTCAAAATCAGTTAGGCAAGTTAAGTCTTAAGGAAACAGAATTTCTCGAACGGCTGCAACTCTCAACTCAAGCCGATGATTTTAAAGACAAAGCTGATTTGTTAATGGCGCATTTGCACCTCTGGGAAATTGGGATGAAGGAGATTTCCCTTCCTGATTTCCATTCAAGTGAATTAATAACTATTCCCCTCGATCCCACTCAGAATGCGGCACAAAATGCCCAGTCCTTTTACAAAAAACATCAAAAGCAAAAACGGGCTGCCCTTGCGATCGCGCCCTTATTAGAATCTGTGCAACAGGAAATCGCTTATCTAGAGCAGGTTGCCACGGCTGTTAGTTTATTAGAACAGAATGAACTCTCGGCTTTACAGGAAATTCGCGCGGAACTAGCTCAACAGGGCTATCTCAAGGTGACTGCCGAATATGTGGCTCGGACGAAAGGGAATTCTAAAAATAATAAGGGTGGCAAGAATAAAAGTAATAAAGGTAAGCAGGACGAAATTCCTGATTGTCACCGCTTTATGACTCCCAATGGCTTTGAAGTTTGGGTAGGTCGCAATAACTATCAAAATGATTTGATTTCTTTCCGCATTGCAGGGGAATATGACCTCTGGCTCCATGCTCAAGAGATTTCTGGTAGCCATGTGTTGCTACGTTTACCCGCAGGGGCGATCGCCGATGACCAAGATCTCCAAGTTGCTGCTAACTATGCCGCCTATTACAGTCGAGCGCGTCAAAGTGATCAAGTGCCTGTGGTCTGTACTAATCCCAAACATGTATTCAAGCCCAAAGGCTCAAAACCGGGGATGGTGGTCTATACCCATGAAAAGATTATTTGGGGAAAGCCGACTAGTTTAAGAATTGAGTAAAAGCGATCGCTGTTAATATTAAAGGAGTTTTGTAGGGCATAGGGCTATGACTATTACAGCAACTAAACCCATAACGATAGATGAGTTTTTGCAACTGCCAGAGACGAAACCTGCCTCTGAATTTATTCATGGACAAATCACCCAGAAGCCGATGCCCCAAGGAGAACATAGTCTATTACAAGGTACACTCTGCGAAACTATTAATCAAATCGCTAAGTCTCAGAAAATTGCCAAAGCCTTTCCAGAACTGCGCTGTGTTTTTGGTGGGTTAGCGATCGTTCCAGATATAGCTGTATTTCGTTGGGAGAGAATTCCCCTTCTACCATCAGGTCGCATCGCTAATCGTTTTGAAATTCATCCTGACTGGGTAATTGAAATTCTATCTCCAGATCAAAAATATAAACAAGTTTTAGGTAAACTTTTACACTGTGCGGAATATGGTACTGAGCTAGGTTGGTTACTTGATGCTGAGGATGAGAGCATTTTGGTAGTGGATAGCGATCGTCGCGTTAGAGAATTTGCCAATAGTGATCGCTTGCCAGTTCTAAACGGAATTGATTTAGCTCTAACCGTTGAACAAGTCTTTAACTGGCTGAGTCTTTAGAGCAAATTGTTTGTATTGTGGCTTCGCTGCAATACAAACAATTGTTAAATCGCAGAACCCTGAGCTTAATCCCATTCTTCATTTGCGTCTGAGACGACATCACGCTTTAACAAGTCATCGATACTTTGCCAGTTAACCTGTCCTGCTTCTGCATCTTGAACTAGTTCACCCTTGTGTAAACAAACAAGGCGATCGCACCAAGGTTGCACTAGATCGAGTTGATGGTTAATCATTACAACAGTTACAGGCTGGGGTAATTGCGTTAGATCGGTTAAGGTATCTAACAACAAATACGATAAACCCCGATCTAATGCCGAGGTTGGTTCATCGAGCAATAGAACTTCGGGTTCCATGATTAAGGCTCTCGCGATCGCCATCCATTGTCTTTGACCGAGGGATAGCTCTAGCTCAGTGCGATTGAGTAACTTGCGATCGATTTGCAGCTTATCAATCCATTTTTGCGATCGCATATCAATTTCGCTCTGGGGCAAATTTTGGAGCTTAAGAGGATAGCTTAGCGCTTCAGTTACATTCATCCCTAGCAAGCTCGGTTCCTGCGGTATCAGCATCACCCGTCGCCGCAGGGTTTGAATAGGAATTTCTTGAATATTTTGACCATTCAAGAAAATAGTGCCAACGGAAGGATCAGTTAAACGATTGAGTAAGCGTAAGAATGTCGTTTTCCCAGAACCTGTTGCGCCAATTAGCGCAGTTTTGCTACCCTGCGCGATCGCTACTGAAATATTCGTCAAAAGTGTGCGAAATTTAGTTTGATAGCTGACCTGCTCGGCAGCGATCGCTGCATTAGTGGTGAGTAACTCAGATGTTGCTGAAACCTTTTGCATAATTTAACTGTCTTTGCGATAAGCGATCGAGAAATTGGGACGCAGCCTTCAATTTATTAAACCCTTTCTCAAGCTTAATTATGGAGAACTATCGCATATGTTTTTATGGGATCTTTTAAAATCTGTGACCAAAACTTTGGGGGAAGATCTTCCACAGGCTTCTTTTAAGACTTTTCCACAGGGTTTTCCACAGTACCTTTTGAAATTACCTCAACAATATAAACGTCTTGTCTTTTTCTTGATCGGTCTATGTGTTTTTGCCCTTGCTGCACCACAACTTGCCCCTGTATCCGCCCAGTCTACGCAAGCAACTGTGCAGGAAATTCTGGATGGCAATCAAGTTTTTATTCAAAATCAGCAAGCCTACGTTAATGATGTCGCCAGTGCCAATCAACAAGTTCGCACTGGCAATTCTAGAACTGCGCTTTTATTTAATACAGGAGCCGTGGCAAGACTATCGGCAAATTCGGTATTGAGAATTGGGCAATGCGCTCAACTGAGCCGTGGCACGATTTTAGTTAATGGAGCAATCAATGCTTGCTCTTCAGGAATTACGACAGGGGTGAGGGGCACAACTTATTTATTGGAAGTAGATGAGTCAGGCAATCAACAGGTTAAGGTTTTAGAAGGCGAAGTAGTCGTAAAGCGTAATCCGAAACCTTTAGTTGATGATAGTGATAAGCCCAATACTAAACCAACGGATAAGCCTACGACGACAACACCTACCCCCAATCAGGTGAATAAGCCTAATGTTAGCGCTCCAACTATTCCCAAAGTTAAGAGTTCTCCGACTCCTAAGCCCAAAGTTACTCCTTCTCCAGTTCCCAACAGTTCAGGGAAGAAACCAGTTGACTCCAAGTCTCAACCTGCTCAGGCAATTGATGAAGTAGTTTTGAAGTCGGGAGAAAAGATTGAGGTGGCTCAAACTGGTGATTTGGGTATCATCCAAAAACTCACTGAAAATGAGTTTGTCAATCTATTGCAAGGGAATTTATTCCAAGGTTTCACCAATCAAATCCCTGGAATCAATAAAGTTAGAGATGTCTTTAATGGTCTCTTCCCCAATGTGAATTTCCCAATCTCGATTCCCGGAATTCCTACACCTAGTATTCCTATTCCTAGTTTACCTAGCTTCCCATTCTAATTTAGCTAAAAAGAGAGGTGTGGCACGTAGTGCCACACCTCTCTTTTTGGTATATATTTCATTTTTGGTGTCGAAAAGTTATTATAAAGCCAAAATTTTGCCGCTATTTTTGTTGGTTAGGGCAATTTGTTTTGATGGTTATACCTTGACAGGGGGTAGACTTTATTTTTCATAAGAGTAAAGATGGAAGAAACGTTAACTTTTCTCCAAGATGCTCCGAATAACATTTACCAAGGAAGAAATAGATGCGCTGCATTACGAAAGATTCCATCATCCGCATCCACGAGTGCAGAGAAAAATGGAAGCACTATACCTAAAAAGCCAGAAATACGCGCACAAGGAAATTACACAACTGCTAAGAATCAGTGAACCGACACTGTTGAACTATTTACGAGATTATAAAGAAGGTGGGATAAGCAAACTGAAAGAACTGACCTTTAATCGCCCCCAGAGTGAACTAAAACAGCATCAAGAAAGTTTAGAGATATATTTTCGAGAACATCCACCTAAAACGCTGGCTCATGCAGCAGCAAAAAATTACTGAGTTGACAGGGATTGTCCGTAGTCGAGAACAGGTGCGTCATTTCCTGAAATCGATGGGAATGAGTTGTCGTCGAGTGGGGCTAATACCTGCAAAGGCTGACCCAGCAGCACAAGAGGAATTTCTTAAAAAAAACTAGAACCGCGCTTAGAGGAAGCTAAATCTGGACAAAGAGCCGTTTTCTTTGTTGATGCTGCTCACTTTGTCCTTGGAGCCTATTTAGGCTTTTTGTGGTGTTTTGAACGCTTGTTTCTTAAATCTGGGTCGGGAAGGCAGCGTTTTAATGTCCTCGGTGCACTTAATGCTGTTACTCATGAGTTGATTACTGTGACTAATGATTCTTACATCAATGCTCAAAGTGTTTGTGACTTACTCCACAAACTTGCGGCTTTGGGTTTGACTATACCCATTACTCTTGTCTTGGATAATGCTCGTTATCAAAAGTGTGTTTTAGTTTTTGAGTTGGCTCAGTCATTAAATATCGAGCTTCTTTATTTGACTACTTACTCTCCAAACTTAAACTTGATTGAGCGTCTTTGGAAATTTGTGAAGAAACAGTGTCTCTACTCCGTCTATTACCCTGATTTTGATTCTTTCAAGTTTGCTATTGCTTCTTGCCTTGAGAATTCCCGCACTACTCATAAAGCAGCTTTGGATTCTTTATTGACTTTGCGCTTTCAGTCTTTTGATAATGTTAAGTCTATTCCCTGTTAAGGTATATTTGAGGTCAGGGTAGGAGAGAGCGATCGCTCTCAGGTTTTGGTAAACTATAACCAATGGTGAATCAGGAACACAAAAATTGAATTACAACCGTACATTTGCAGAACTGGAGAAAAAAGCTGTCAAGTGGTGGCCGAAAGAATTAGAAGCAACGGTTGCCGCAGAGAGTGTTATTCCCAAGTTAATTGCAACCCAAGATCGATTTATCAGTATTCTGAAACTGTCAGGTGACAATCCCCATCAGGTCTTTGATGTTTTACAAGCATCGGGAATGTCGGCGAATCTATTTCTAAAACATCTGGTTATTCTTGCTGATTATGGAGGCGAACTAATTAAGCGATTGGGGCGGGAGTTTACAGAAACTTTTGCAATTGATCCAGTTACAAATCGGCGAGTGATGCAGTATGTTTTTCGAGAAAAGACTGAAGTATACGAATTTCAAGTGTTACCCATCAATGGCTTAGGAAATGCAAAGCTTGATATTGATGGCGTTTCAATAACTAAAGTCGTTCCATTGTCTCCATTGCATAAAGACCTAATTATGATTCTTTTGTATGGAGCAACTTCGGATGTTGCGCATCTAGCTGCATTAGAAAAATGTGAAATTGGTATTTTACTTGGTGATGAGATAGCAATTGACAAGTATGTGCGTGAAAAATATTTATATGTCAGTAGAATTACTACGGGAGCAAATACGAATAGTCTGGGACAAATTGCTCAAACTTATGTATTAGAGACTTTACGAGGGTTTCTAACCCAAGATTATCAACTAACCAGAAACGGTTCCATTATTCTAAATGGCTATGACAAGAGTGATGGAATGCCATTTGATATAGTTGTCCAAAAAAATGGGAAGAAAATAGGCATAGAAGTTAGTTTTCAAGTGACGACTAATAGTGTGATTGAGCGTAAATCGGGGCAAGCAGAAAACCGCTTTAAATTGATGAATGAAAATGGGTCTTGGATTGCGTATGTTATTGATGGCGCAGGCAACTTCCAAAGATCATCAGCTATCAGGAATATTTGCAATTTCAGTGACTGTACAGTTGCTTACTCAAAAGAAGAAATCGCAATTTTAGCAAACTTTATTCAAGAAAAGTTAAATGATTAATTTTATTGATTTATTTGCTGGTATTGGTGGAATGCGTTTGGGTTTTGAGCAAGCGATGCAAGATCTTGGCATCCAAACTAAATGTGTATTGTCTTCAGAAATAGATAAATATGCTCAAGAGACGTATGAACTTAATTATCAAGAGAAGCCAGATGGTGACATTTACGGTATTAAGCAATTCCCAAAATTCGACTTTCTCCTTGCAGGGTTTCCATGTCAGCCATTTTCATATGCTGGGAAACAAAAAGGATTTGTGGATACTAGAGGAACCTTGTTTTTTGAGATCGAAAAACTTTTAAGCGATTATCAACCAAAAGCATTTTTGCTAGAAAATGTTCGGGGTTTAACTAGTCACGATCAAGGACGTACTTTCAAGACAATTATTGAGCGATTACAAAATTTAAACTATGGGGTATCTTATCTAATTTTAAATAGTTCAAAGTTTGGTATTCCTCAAAATCGTGTCCGAGTATATATTTTAGGGCTGTACAATCAACAGCCAATTTTATCTCTGAAATCTGACTTGGGTGCGAATGATTCCCATGAATTTAAGCGATCGCTTAGTCAACTTACGTTATTTGATTCATTTGCTGATGCTAATAATACTAAAGTAGTTGCTGATATTTTAGAGGCAAATCCAAGTATTAAGTATGATTGTTCTCAAGATTTTACAGCTAGATTATTAAAATTCACAGGCAATAGTCCAGAAAAACTACATGGATATAGATTAATCGATCATCGTAATGGTAATTCAATCCATTCATGGGAATTGGGAATTAAAGGGGAGTGTAATGATTTAGAAATTGAGTTTATGAATGAATTAATTGCTAATAGGCGAAAAAAAAAATTTGGCACACATCAAGATGGGAAAAAGCTTAATCTTGATGAAATTAAAACTTTTTTTGACCATGAGAATCTTGCAGAGATTATGAATGGTTTGATTTGCAAAGGTTATCTCAAAGAGACAGAAGGTAGATATAATCCTGTGGCTGGCAATATGTCTTTTGAGGTATTCAAGTTTTTAGATCCTCAAAGTATATCGATTACGCTTGTATCTAGTGATGCCCATAAGTTAGGCGTAGTTCATAATGGCAGGATAAGAAGAATTACACCAAGGGAATGTGCGAGATTACAAGGATTTCCTGATTCATTTATTTTGCATCCTAAAGATACCTATGCATATCGACAGTTAGGTAATTCGGTGTCAGTACCTGTGGTTAGAGAGGTGATCTTGGATTTGTTCAACCAAATCAATATTTCGAGTGTTGCGTGAAGTAAAATAGCTAAAAACGCTAAACTTCTCAATGGTTGCTGAGATTTGTTTTGATAATTATTTGAGGTCGCTGGTAAGCGCTTATCAGCAGTGGTGGCGCTTGTATACGCTGACGGATGCGACTGGGCAGGAATCGCAACAGGTAGAACGCGATCGCATTACGCCTGCATTTTTTGACTTCGGCTTAATGGTGCAGACGGTGGACAAAGAAAAAGTAGAAAGTCAAAAGGAAAAAGAGGAAGGGGAAAAGGAAAAAATCGAGCGATTGCCTGTGCTGGAGGGGATCTGTAAGTATGCGGTGGATCATGTGTTGCTGGTAGGTAGACCAGGTTCGGGAAAGTCTACGGCTTTGGCGCGGTTGTTGTTGCAGGAGGCGGAAAATGCGTTAAGCATTGCAAGAGCGAAAATCCCTGTGTTGGTGGAGTTGCGGTATTTGCCCTCGGAGGCGAATGAGTCGTCTGTATGCGATCGCATTCTTGCTTTTATGCACAAGCACGATCCTGCCTTGGATATCGATGAGGCGGGGATTAAGCAGCTATTGCGTCAGAGGCAGTTGTTGCTGTTGGTGGATGGGGTGAATGAGTTGCCATCGGATCGCGGTCGCGTCATGGTAAATCAATTTCGGGAGCTTTATCAAAAAACTTGCCCGATGATCTTTACGACGCGGGAGTTGAGTGCGGGTGGGGATTTGGGGATTGCGAAGCGGTTAGAGATGCAGCCTTTGACGGAGCCGCAGATGCAGCAGTTTGTGATGGCGTATTTGCCGACGCAGGGGGAGAGGTTGTTGCAGCAGTTGTCGGGACGGTTGCGGGAGTTTGGGCAAACGCCTTTGTTGTTATGGATGCTTTGTTCGTTGTTTCAGCAGTCGGAGCAGATTCCACCGAATTTGGGTATGGTGTTTCGGGCGTTTACGGTGGGCTATAGAGATAGCAAGAAGGAGTTACTGTCAGAGCGCTTGCGGACATGGTGTGGGCGGTTGTTACAGTATCTAGCGTTTAAGATGACTTGCGGAAAAAATCTGACAGATGCACGGGTGGCGATTTCGCGTCAACAAGCAGAAAGTATCTTGGTTGAGTTCTTGAAAGGAAAAGTAGAATATCCTGATGACTGTGCAATTAGATGGCTAAATGATTTACTAAAGCATCATTTAATTCAGGCTAATAATGATCTCATTGAATTTGAGCATCAATTAATTCAGGAATATTATGCGGCGGAATGGTTGTTTGGACTATTAGAGAATCAACAAATCAGCTATGAACGATTACAGCATGACTATCTCAATTATTTGAAATGGACAGAACCTTTGGCACTGATGTTGGATTTGCTGGAGAGTGACGATGAGGAGAAAGCAGTACGAGTGGTAAAGCTTTCTTTGGAGGTAGATTTGCGGTTGGGGGCAAGGTTGGCTGGGGCGGTGAAGTATGGGTTTCAGGAGAAGACTGTTGAGTTGTTGATTCGGGAAATAGATGAGCGAAAAATTCCTCAGTTATATGCGATCGAGCTTTTTGGGGAAACAAGGTCTGATGTTGCGATCGAATATTTAAAATCATTGAATCAAACATTTAAAAATGAAGACTATATTTTACATAGAGAAATAGCCAAGGTAATTGGAAATAATGGTGGAGATAAAGATATTAAAATACTCATTCAATATCTCAGCAAAGATTACAATCATGTAGTACGCGCAAAAGCAGCAGAGGCTTTAGGTAAGATTGGTCGCGACAAAGACATTCTATCTCTTATTAAAGCCCTCAAAGATGAAGATTTTATAGTACGTGCAAAAGTAGCAGAGGCATTAGGGATAATTGGTAGCGATAAAGCTGTTGAATCTCTTATTGAATGCCTTAGAGATCAAACATCTTTTGTCCGCAAAAATGTAGTAGATGCATTAGCAAAGATTGGCAATGATAAAGCCATTCAATCTCTTATTGATTTTTTCAAAGAAGATTGGGATATAAGTGACTTGGCAATTGACGCTTTAGGGAAATTCACTGGAGATAAAGCCGAGGAAATCCTAATTCAAACGTCTAAGAATGAAAATATCTTAGTACGCCGTAAAGCATTAACAGTATTAGGAAAGATTGGTAGTGATAGGGCTATCGCAACTATAATTCAAGCCTTAAAACATGATAATGAATATTCTATACGAGAGTCAGCAGTACAAGCACTAAGTCAGTTTAGTAGTAATCAAAATATTGATCTATTGATTCAAGTACTTAATAACGATGAAAATTATTGGGTAAGAGAAGCGGCAGCAAAGGCTCTAGGATCGATTGGTAGTTATAGAGCCATTGAACCTCTTATTGAAGCACTTAAAAATAGAAGTTCTAATGTTTCTTCGAGTGCAGCAGACGCATTGGGACTGATTGGAAGTAGCAAAGCTATAGAACCTCTCATTCAAGCACTTAAAAATAGAAATCCTACAATCTGTTCTAGTGCGACAAAAGCATTAGGAAAGATTGGTAGTAACGAAGCTGTTAAACCACTTATTAAAGCTCTTAGTTCTCATAACCATCAGTTGTGTTCAATTGCAGCAAAAGCATTAGGAAAGATTGGTAGTGAGGAATCTGTTGAGCCTCTTATTCATATTCTTCAAACTCAAAATGAAGATATCCGTTGTAGCGTATCTGAGGCATTAGGAAATATTAGTAGTGAGAAATCTGTTGAGCCTCTTATTCAATACCTTGATGATGATTTTGTTCGCAGGAAAGTAGTAGAGGCTTTAGGAAAGATTGGCAGCAAAAAAGCTATTGATCCCATTATTAAAGTTCTTAATTCTGAGATTCAATATTCTGACGATGCAGACTATGTTTTTTGTGAGAAAGCAGCAGAAGCATTAAAAAAAATAGGTAGTGACAAAGCTGAAGAAATTTTGATGCAGCATCTTAATAATGAAGACTTTATTGTTCGTAAGCGAGCAACCGAGGCGTTAGGAAATATTGGTAGTTATAAAGCTGTAGAACTTTTAGTTCAAGATCTCAAGGATAATGATGTTGATGGTGTGCATTGGGTTACTGTAGAAGCCTTACGCAAAATCGCTGTTGCTACTATTGATAAAAACGTAGCTTTTCTCTCTCAAAAACTACCTCAATTAGTGGATCTTATTCCTAAAGTGTTTGTTGAAGAGTCGAATATTTCTGCTGTCATCACCGCCATCCAAACCCGATGCAAATACTACAATTACAACATAGCCCAAACACCTTCACCCCCCGAAGACAAACCCAAACCTACCACAGGCAACACCTACATCTTCAAAGCACCAGTAGACAAAGTAGTTGCTGGAAACCTAATAGTACATGGTAATAATATTGCTACACAAAACAACCAAAAAACAGCACCTGATTCCTAACCAACCACTAAACATTACCCAATGAGAAAACTATGACCTTTAACTTCAACGCCCCCGTAGGACAAGTCATCGCAGGCGATCAAACCGTCACAGGCGACAACATCGGCACACAAAACAACTACTACGGCATAGACGACCCCAACACCCAAGAACTCGCCAACGAACTCGTTGAAATCCTGCAAGGAATCGTCCCCCAAATCTCCGATCCCACCAGTGAAGCAGGCAAAGAAATCATCACCGCCGCCGCAATGGAAGAGATAGAAAAGAAACCAACCCTCAAAGATCGTCTAGTTGCTGCATTTAAAGCAGGTGCATTTGAAGCCATCAAAAAAATTGCCAAAAATGATTTTGTTGAAGTCTTCCTTACCGCCTTCAAAGCAGGACTTGAAGCCAAACCTAAAAAGTAAAATATAGCTATGCAGGAGCTTAGACAATGACAACTACTACACAACCCCTAGACACAGAAATCTTGCAAACCATAGCCCTGATGCCAGAACCACTCAAACGAGAAATTCTGCACTATGCCAAATATCTTCTCGATAACCACTCCAAAGAAATTACTCAAGATGTACCACTAGCTAGAAAACGTCGAGTCGGAATCTTAAAAGGGACATTCGTATTACCCTTGTCCGAGGACTTTGACGAGCCACTAGAAGACTTTAAGGACTATATGGAATGAGCCAATATCTGCTAGACACCCATACATTTATTTGGCTATCAGAAAATAGCGATGAGCTATCCAGCAACCTTAAAGATATCATCGAAGAAGTCGATACCGTTTATCTCAGTATCGTTAGTCTCTGGGAAATTGCCATCAAGTTAAATCTCGGTAAACTGTCACTGCAACAAGAATATGAAACTATAGAAACAGAACTTGAAGCATCAGATATTCTATTGCTTCCCATCACATTTAGCGACACCATCCAAATCCGCGATCTTCCACTACATCACCGCGATCCATTTGACCGAATGTTGATCGCCCAAGCAATTACCAGATCTCTCACAGTGATTAGTCGAGATGTCGCCTTTGATGCCTATCCCATTCAACGGTTATGGACATAAACAAATTGAGTGAGTTACAAAAAATCTACTCGCTAATAATTGCAAAGACTATACTGTAAAGATACAACAGGAGGACTGATGACCTTAACTGAATCAGCAAATACTTCCATGAAAGTCTTCTCTCTACAAGTACAAAAAGAAGGACAAATTAGCATCCCTCAAGATGTGCTAAACACCTTGCAAACCCACGAAGGACAAACCCTCACCCTGCTCCAAATCGGTGAATTTGCCGTAATTGTCCCCAGAATCCCCCAAGTCACAACACTGACAGACAACTTTGTATCCTTAATGAATTCAAATAATGTCACCGTCGATGAACTTCTAGAAGGAATACAAGAAGAACGTCAAGCAATTTGGCAAGAGCAACAACAAACTAAAATCAGTGCGTAGAATATTTTTAGACTCAAGCGTTATCATTGCTGCTTGCGGTTCGCGTAGTGTTGCTAGTCATGCCGTCATCGTCATGGCAGAAATTGGGCTATTTAAAGTTCTAATTTCCGAGCAAGTCATCGAAGAATGCGATCGCAACATCACCAAAAAACTACCCAAAGCCTTACCAATCCTCAAACAAATTCTAAGCGTTATTAATCCTGAAATCTTGCCTAATCCCGCGATCGCAGATGTAGTTAAATGGGAAGCAATCATTGAGCCTAAAGATGCCCCTATCCTTGCTGTCGCCTTATTAGCTAAATGCGATCGGCTTTTGAGTCTCAATACCAAAGACTTTACTCCTAATGTAGCCAAGCAAAGTGGTTTAACAATCCAAACCCCAAGTGAGTTTATTCAAGAAATTCGCTCAATCCTTACTCAAGAACTTTAAAATTAAACATGACAAATGCAACCAAACTTCAAAACCTTCCAGCCTATACAGTAGCCGATGCCGCTCGTTACTTGCGGATTCCATCGGGTACATTACAAGCTTGGCTACATGGGCGTACCTACAACACCAAAGACGGACAACAATTTTCCGCACCTCTCATCCAACGCCCTAGCACCGAATTTTCACAACTCTCATTCATCAACCTCGTAGAAGCCCATGTATTACGAGTAATTCGCCAAGACCACAATATCCGCCTAGATAAAGTTCGCACCGCCCTTGACTACATCGAACGTGAATTTGCCACCCCACATCCCCTTGCAAGCATCGACTTCCAGACCGACGGCGTAAACCTCTTTGTCGAATCCGTCGGAAGACTGATTAACGCCTCCGAAAATGGACAGTTAGCCATGCGTCAAACCCTCAACCAACTCCTCAAGCGCATCGAATACGATCGCCAAGTTGCCATTCGCCTATTCCCCAACCTGCGCCCCAATCAATCCGATAGCCCCAAACTGCTTGTTTTTGATCCAACAGTATCCTTTGGTCGTTTAGCGATCGCTGATACAGGCATTCCCACATCCATCGTTGCCGAACGCTATCGAGCAGGAGATTCTATAGATTTACTTGCTGAAGACTACGGCTGCACAAGACTCCAAATTGAAGAAGCGATCCGCTACGAACTCCCTCCTCAAATCGCGTGAACAAGAAAAACACCAATAAGCCCATCTTTTTTGTAGATAGAGCCTTAGGCAAAAATCTAGTCAAAATACTACGCAAAGCAGGTGCAAATGCCGAAGCGCATATCGATCATTTTGTCCCCAACTCTCCAGATGTCGAATGGTTGCCCGAAGTTAGCCGCAGAGGATGGATTGTCTTGACTAAAGACGCTAATCTTGGACGCACACCCTCTGAGCAAATAGCGATCGCTAGTTCTAACGCCAGAGTTTTTGTTTTAGCGATCGGTGATGCCAGTGGTGAAGAAATGGCACAAACTTTTATTCACGCTCTAGACAGCATCGAGAGATTCATCAAAGGAAATCAATCCCCTTTCATCGCCAAAGTTTATCAAAATAGTAGAGTGACAATGTGGCAAAACCACACAAAACTTTTGAAGATGCTACAACGATCTAATGAATTGTAAGGATATAACGGGAACTTCTTGATATCTTGACAGCCAATGAAATTGCCAATCAATTGCTTTACATTTAAGGTGATCGTCTATCCCCTGACCGACAGCCCCAACGTCCCAAGTCCTGATATGATTGACAGGCAGAATAGTTGTTAACAAATTAACGAAATTCTAGCGAATATCCCTAGCGAACATCAGCGAATACCTCCAGCAATATGCGTCTATCTCAAATGCTCTGGGTCACTCTGCGTGAAGATCCCGCCGAAGCAGAACTCACAAGTCACAAACTATTACTCCGTGCGGGCTACATCAGGCGCGTAGGTTCAGGCTTGTATGTATACTTGCCGCTCATGTGGCGCGTTTTGCAAAAGATTTCGGCGATCGTCCGCGAAGAGATGAACGACACAGGGGCGCAGGAATGTCTGTTGACGCAACTGCAACCTGCGGAACTATGGCAGGAGTCAGGACGCTGGGATACCTACACCAAAGCCGAAGGGATCATGTTTGCCCTCACCGATCGCGCTAATCGTGAAGTCGGTCTTGGTCCTACCCACGAAGAGATTATTACAGCGATCGCTAGAGATACGATCCGCTCCTATCGCCAATTACCACAGCATTTATATCAAATCCAAACCAAATTCCGCGATGAGATTCGTCCTCGCTTTGGGTTAATGCGTGGGCGCGAGTTCATCATGAAAGATGGCTACTCCTTCCATGAAAATGAAGAGAGCCTCAAAGAAACCTACTACGAAATGGATCGCGCTTATCGGAAGATGTTCGATCGCTGTGGTCTGAAATTCCGTGCTGTCGAAGCTGACTCAGGTGCGATCGGTGGTTCGGGTTCGCAGGAGTTTATGGTATTAGCGGAAGCTGGTGAAGATGACATTCTCTTTACCGAAGATAGCAGCTATGCCGCCAATGTGGAGAAGGCAGTATCACTTCCACCTGAGGCTGTACCTTCGCATTTTGACAAGTTCGAGAAAGTGCATACTCCTAAAAAGGGAACTATCGAAACTGTATGCAAGTTGCTGAAATGCGACCCCACCCAAGTTGTGAAGCAGGTTCTCTATCAAGTCATTTATGACAATGGCACAACAGTTTTAGTATTAGTTAGCATTCGTGGCGATCGCGATGTTAATGAAGTAAAACTGCAAAATGAACTGACTAAACTAGCAAGTAACTACGGTGGAAAAGCCGTTATCAACCTCCAAGTTGCCGATCCTGAATCTCAGCAAAAATGGGCGCATTCCAAACTCCCTGTCGGGTTTATCTCACCAAGTCTAGATGACTCCTATATTGATAAAAGTTCCACAGTTTCTCCAAAGTTTCTCCGCTTAGCCGATCGCACTGTTGAGCATTTACAAAACTTCGTCACGGGTGCAGATGAAGCTGATTATCACGTTGTTGGCGCAAATTGGGGCAAGGATTTTACATTACCTACAGTTGTAAATCTTGATAAGGCAAAAGCAGGCGATCGCGCAGTTCACGATCCTTCTCAAATCTTGCAAACCGCCAGAGGTATCGAAGTTGGACATATCTTCCAATTGGGAACCAAATACTCGCAAGCGATGAAGGCGACCTTCACTAATGAGCAAGGCGAAGAACTGCCTTTAGTCATGGGTTGCTATGGTTTAGGTGTCTCGCGCCTCGCTCAAGCTGCCGTGGAACAATCCTACGACAAAGATGGCATCATCTGGAATAAAGCGATCGCACCTTACCATGTGATTGTCACTGTCCCTAATGTGGGCGATGCTAAGCAAATGGATGTAGGT